>JAKEHD010000163.1 GCA_022615215.1 Blastocatellia bacterium | reverse complement strand
TCATCGGCCCCGCTGTCGAGACCTCGGACCTTCATCTCGACCGAATCGCGCGCCGTCAGCAGCAGTATGGGCGTCGATATTCGTTTGTCTCTCAGCCTGCGGCATACCTCGAGGCCATCCATACGGGGCAGGGTGATGTCGAGTATGATCAGATCGTAGTTGCCCGCCGAAGCGCGAAACAGCCCGTCCTCGCCGTCCAGGGCGACCTCTACGGCCGCGCCCTCTTCTTCAAGCCCGCGCTTGATGAAGGCGGCCATCTTGCGTTCATCTTCCACCACCAGTATGCGCATTTCAATGCCGACATTATAGCATGCAGGGGAAGGCGGAAAGGATGAGGGATGAAGGATGAAGGATGAACCTGAAACTCCGGTGAATCATATCATCATTCATCCTTCATACTTCCAGTGCGTCACTATTCCTTGTCCGCCACTTTTATTCGCGCTTCGGCTCCGTTGCAGCGAATCTCAGGCACGTACATGGCGTGACCAATGACGGGCAAGGCGTGAAAGCGTCCGGGCACTTCGGCGCGCATGTCATAGCGAATCTCCCATACGCCTTCCGGGAGTTTGTCTATGAAGAGGGCGACTTTGCGGTCGCGCAACTCCTGATATACCCAGCGCGTGCGGCCCGTGTAATCCGTATTTTCTATTTGTTTCGGACGAACGGCGGAAAACTTGCCCTGCATCAACGCTCCCGCAAGAGGCGTCTCTCTCTTGTTGCCGAATTTGCGATCGACGGCCCCTGACTTCAACTCTTTCACGTAGAGCGGCTGGCCGCTGCGAATCTGAACGGCTTCGAGGCCCGCAGGTTTCAGGTCTTCGAAGATCAGGTATTCGTAGTTGTTCTTCGCCTCAATCGTTAAGACGGCTTCTATTCGGTCGCCGCTTGTTATGGTAGCGCCGTCTTCGAGAAGCTGTTTTTCGTAGACGTAGCCCTTCAGCAGGGTGGGCTTTCCGACAAGCCTGTAATACTCGCGGCGGACGAATATCTCGTTGCCCGCCGGTGTGACAGGCTCTTCGAGGCTGAAGAACTGTGCGTTCGCGGAAAAGTAGAGCGGGCTGTTTCCGCTCTTGCGGTTTATGCGAATCTCATTAGCGCCGCTGCGAATGAAATTGGGATCGATGGGGAACTGGCTCGGCGCGCTCAGGGCGTCTTCTGCGGTGAGCTTCTTCGTGACGATAAGGTGATCGTTTACAACAAGCTCGTATTCGACCTCCGGCCCAAGTTCGCCGCTCTGTCGCAGATACTCGTTGAGAGTCAAAACCGTTATCGCGGTGTCGCGCGTGTTGCTCCACTGAGCGCCCCTGCGATTCTTGACCAGCCAGTTGGTCACAGGCTCTATGAGCTTGTTGCCTGGGTCTATCGCGAGCAGCGCGCGAAGCGCAAACGAAGTGGCCTCGACTCCTCCATCCGACCAGCGCCAGTATATGCCGTCTTCGCCCCAGTGGGCCGTCGCTATGACCGAATCGCTCGACCTCTGAAAGCCGCGCTGTACGATAGAGGTATCAGGTGCCGAGTCGACCTTGACGCCGTTTTCGAGATTCTCAACGAGCGTCTTCGCGCGGTCTGTGTAGCCGTAATAATGCGCCGCGAGCGCAAACAAAGCGCGCGTGTAAGCGTTCAAGCGCTCGCGGTTCGTCCAGAGGTTTTCAAAAGCCTTCGCCTGGAATTTCCCGACTTCGCTTCGTTTTGACGAAGCGTGATACGCGGCCAGCGCGTGCAGCATCCAGGATTGCTGATCGTGGTTTGCCTCTTCTTCGACTATTTCCTTGTCGAGATACTCGACCGCGCGGTTGAGCGCATCAGGTTTTATTTCTATTCCTGCATCGCGCGCGAGGGTGAGGCCCCACACGACGTAAGCCGTCATGAAGTGATCGCTGTCGCCCTCTTTCCACCAGCCCCAGCCGCCGTCCGCGTGCTGGAAATCGTAGAGTCTTTCAAGCCCGCGCTTCACCATGTCATCCAATTTGCGAAGGTCTTGCTTGCCTTTTGAATGGGTCTTATCCGCGTGCTCCTCGACTATGCCGCCGAAGACTTTGCCCATGACGGATTCGGGTCGCAGGCCGAGGTCTTTCAATGTCTTCGCGGTGATAGCAGCGGGAAGGAAACGGCTCATGGTCTGCTCAGTGCAACCGTAGGGGTAATCGATCAGATAAGGCAGCGCGTCGAGACAGGTAACGGCCATGCTCGGAGCGACCTGCACGGTCATGGAAGTGGTCTCGGTCTTGCGCTCTTTCGGGATATCGAATTTGACAGTGACTTCGCGCCCGCGCAGCTTGCCCGACTTCGATATGAATTTCTCCATGCCGTGCTCGTGCGCGACATAGCTTTTTTCCATAGCGTCCGAGTGCTTGCCGTTGCGCGCCGTGACCGTCAATTTAGGATTGCCGGGTTGCTGAACGAGCACCGCCCAATCGACGCGCGCTTCGCCGTTTGCAGGCACAGTGACAGGCCCTTGCTCGCCTTTGACCGTCTTGCCTTCACGGACCAGTCCCGTCACCGTCACGCCTTCCGCATTGAGCGAGGGCGTGACGGTCATGGGTTTATCCGTGTTGTTGTTTATGACCGCAGAGACCGTGACTTCATCGCCCACGACGAAGAACCTCGGCGCTTGCAGCCGAACTATGAGCGGCTGTTTGGTGCGCGTACTGCCATTGGCAATACCGAACTGATTGCCTGCGGTTGTGACGCGAGCGGTCGCCGTCCATCCCGTAAGCGAGTCGGGGTATTTGACCTTGACTGTCGCCTTGCCGTCCTTATCCGTGACGACATCGGGCCGCCAGAGTATCGTAGAGCGAAAATCGCTTCTGACCTGAACGGCGGGCTCTGCGCCGCCTGTCGAAGGCGCGGGTTTATTTGCAGGCGGGGGCGGCGCTGCGGGCGCATCAAGGCGCGCTCTCTCTTCAAATTCCCGCCCATTTATCGCCAACCTCCCACTAGCCCCCTGTCGCAATTTACCGCCACCGCCAAAGGTGCCAAACCGTTCAGCAGATTCGGTTTCTACTGCATACTCAGATTTAGCCAGATGATCCTCCTCGCGTATATCTTTCTGCCCAACCTGTTGCCTTCCTCTCTCATTCACTGCATGGTGTTTTTCATCTATCAACTGCTTATTCTGGTTCTCGACGAGCTTCGCGTAGCTCTTCTGCTGAAACGTGCTCTGCGTTTGGATATGCTGCCCGCGCTTCGACCCATAATAAAACTGTCGTGGATCTCCGGCGTAATCGCTCTGTATGTAATAGACCGATTCATCCACAAGTCCGACAGCCACTTCCGCAGCGACCGGCTTCCCGTCATGATCGCGCGTCGTTATGTTGAGCGTGCCTTCATCACGCGGCTCATACTCTTCACGGTCGGACTTCACCTCTACGCTCAGGAAGTGCTCGACGGGCGGGACTATTACCTGTTCGGTGTCCATGAAAATCTGGCGGTCGCTCACCATCGCGGCGCTCAGAAAGATATTCGGAACGTGCTTGTCCTCGATCGCCAATTCGACAAGCTTCACAGTGCCGGTCAGGTGGACCAGTTGATAACTGTAGAGGTCTTCGCCCTCGACGCTGAAGAGCACGTAGCGATTGTTCGTAGGCACAGACAGCATCACGGCGGCTTTCTGCCCTGAGCGGAATGTGTCCTTATCGACTATGATCTCAAGCCCGCCGTGACGATAGCCAAGCTCGGTCGTGGCGTTGGTTGCGACCCATAGCGCGGTCTCAGCTTTTATGGGCGACGAGTCTTTGTCTTCGCTCGACCACGCCACGCGATAGTAGCCTTCGCGTTCGGGCGTGAACTGAAATTCGGCGTTGCCTTCGCGGTCGGTTTTCACAATGCGAGTGAGAATTTCGTCATGCTCGTAGCCCCGGAACTTCAATTGCCAGGGCCGGTCTCCCGCTTTCGCAGGAGGCGGAGGCCATACGCGGCCGCGCTCGCGCAGCTTCTTCAACTCGTCGCCTTTCACTTCTCTCCCGCTGGGGTCGAGCCATATTTCATACCAGTAATCCCGCGTCACGCGCACGCGGCCTTCGGCTTCGACCGGCTGGTCGTTGGAGTCGATGGTTTTGATGTTTACGGTCGCTTTGTCCTGCGGGCGGTAGATATTATGAGCGGCCCTCGGATAGACGTAGTAACGCTGGCGCGTCACGCGCACGGTGCCTGTGGCAGCGATCTCGCGGCGCGAGGCGTCCGTCACGCGAGCCTCTATCGAGTATTCGAATTCCTGCTGCGCGGCGCGCGGCGTGTCGAACGTGAGCTTGGCTTTGCCTGTGGCATCGGTCTTCAGCGTCTCGCGTTTGATTATCTGTCCCTGTCCGCGGCCGTAGCTTCGATATTGAGGCGAAAGGTCTTCGTAGTACCAGGCATAATCGCGCCTCGGATACCACCACTGATAGAAGGGCCTCTGATATACCAGCACCTCGACCGTAGCCTCAGACACAGGGCCGCCGAAGTAATAATCGGCCTGCACTTCGACCTCGACTTTTTCGCCCACGCGAAACGCTTTCTTCTTGCCGTTCTCTTCGGGAGTTCGCACGCTGACCTTGAATTCGGGCAGCTTGTACTCTTCGAGCCTGAACAAGACTGCGTTGCCTATGCCGCGATGTCGGCCTTCATCCCAGAAGGTCACATTGTACTGACCGAGCGGCATCTTATCGGTCAGTTCCAGTGCGTCCCATGCGCTGCCGAATTGATTCAAACTGAGGCGGCCTTCTTTCACCTTAGCGCCCTGCGGGTCTGTGATTTGAAATTCGACAGCCTGCCCGGCGGGCGTGGAATATACGCCATCGTTATATCTTCTTGCGACTATCTTCCACTGGGCGGTCTCGTCGGGGCGATAAGCGGGCCGGTCTGTGAAAGCATATATGCGCCAGGGCTGATCGTCGCGCCTGTAGCCGTAGCTGTAACCGTTGCTGAACGCCTGACGATCCGAGGCGGCGGCAGCGACGAAGAGTTGCACGTTATGTACGTTGTCGGTCAGGTCGAAAACCGCTATGCCATCCTTGTTGGTCGCGCCCGTAATTTCGCGCCAGGCCCAATCTTTGTTGTTATAGTATTTCTCCCATACCTTCACGTTCGCCTGGGCGACGGGCGCTCCGTCGAGCGCGTTGCAGAAATAGACGAGCGCCTGTTTCCCCGATGTCTTCAACACGAGCGACGTATCGGTGACAAGTACGAGGTCGCGCGCGCTCGCAGTCTCGCTTTTGGCTTCGAGCACGTAAGCGCCTGTGGGCAGTTTGCCCTCCACGCGCATCATCTCCTGTCCGGGTTTATAGTCGCCTTTATCCTGAGTCTCTTTGGTCCAGGCTTTCGCTTTTTCCCGCCCGGTCAGGTCGATCTGATGAAAGAAGCTTTGAGGGTCGACATTCTTGTCCGAGAAGCGAACATCGCTAGTGAGGTCGACTTTGTAGAGCGCAAGGTCGACCTTTTTGGTGTTGCGCCAGTTCAGGTAAAACTGTATCTCGGAATCTGGAAGAAAGATGTTCGAAACGCCGACTCCGACCGCAGGTTTGGTGATATTTTCGATCTGCTGTTTCGCCTGATCGTAATAGCGCGTTTCGCCTTTTTCATAGACGCTGATCAGGTGTTGAAAGAGTTCGAGCGCCTTCACGTAATCGGCTTCCTGCCGCCACTGTCCGTTATCGAGTCGAGTTATACGTCCGTTGTTTGTAAGCCATTCGGCATAATAATAAAGCGCGTCGTCGTGCCAATCGGTCGCTTTTCCGGGAGCGAGCGCGGCTTCGAATTCTTCGGGTACGCGCTGCCTTCGGTCCCAGTCGCCTCCCTGCCCGCGAACGGTCATGGCTATGAGGTAATGCGCGTGCGCGCGGTCGTTATCCGTGTTGGCAATTTTGAGCGCGTTCTCAAGCACCTCTATCGGCACGTAGTTGCCATAGTAGCCATAGTAGTAATAAGGCTCGCTCCATTCCGGTTTCGCAATCGTCCAGACTATTTCGAGGTAACGCTTGCGGGCCATTTCTATATCGGCAGAACCGGCCCACCAATCGAGCGCCTGTTGGTAATGCTGCCACCCTTGATGCCAGTTCTTGCTGTTTCTTCGCGTCCACCAGAAATCGCCTAACGACTCCTGCACTTCGGCCCATATAAAATCGCGGTCCTCTTCTCGTTTCACGTCGCGGACCAGCGTTTCGAGTTGCTGGCGGGCCTCTTCATACTTCGTGTTGTCGGCAGTTTGGGTCGCGGCCTGAGACCGCCACAGAGTATCCGCGAGGCGGAAGTCTACCCACCGGGTTTCAGCGGGCGAAAGCTCAAGCGCATCGGCCTTGAGGTAAAGCTCGCGTGCTCTGCTATAGGAAGCCTCGGCATAAAACTTTTCGGCCTGGGCTTTCAGGGTTTCATAATCGAGTTGTTGAGCGTGCGTGGGGGCAAGCAAAAGAGCGCACAATAGCGCGAAGGCGATTACATTTTTCATCCGTCTATTCTCCACCTGACAGTTTTGTCCGTTGTCCGTGGTCCGTGGTCCGTTGTCCTCTATGCGGAGTCTTGCGCTACGGCAACAACTGACAACGGACGAAGGACGACGGACAACTGACCGATTCGGGACAATTGTATTCGAGTAATCCCGATTCTCATAGAATTCATTTTACGGTCGCGCATTTCTAAGGCACAGGCACCGCGACTCATTCTATAGAACGAGGCTGCGGCCGAATATTTCCATTTTAGTTTTGATCGGGCGAATTATGTTGTGGAGGGAAGCGATTGACGGCAGCGCAAAGGCTTCCGTCTCGCTCAGAAATATTTCACGGCTGATTGAAAAAGAAAATCGCATTACCCGTATGGGCGAGGGTGGGGGTAGCGAGTGTTTTGCGCTTTCTTTCCCTCACCTGTTTGAAAGTGTCCAGAGATCGTTTGCCAGAAAATGTTGAAAGTCATGTATATGATCGCGCAACCGCTCATTCGCGGATATTTCTGGTCTCGGATCGACATAATAAACCCCGTCCAGTTTGTTCAATGCCACTGTGTAGCCCAGAAAGTGATTGCTTTTAAAAGTCGAGTTGATTCCGAAAATGCTATTGCCTCTTTGAGCGCGTTGAACGTCATGAAGGAAAATGGCGATCACAGGT
>JAKEHD010000162.1 GCA_022615215.1 Blastocatellia bacterium | reverse complement strand
GACAAGATATTGTATCGCTTATGAATTTTGAGAAGACTTCCGGATGATTCAAAATCGATTCCGGGAGGAAAAAAGCGCGGACGAAGAAAATCAACCACCGAAGGATATTTCCCGATGCGGGGCACAGCGTTCCGCTGAAAGAGGCTTCTGAGGAAATGAATTCTTTTCTGGCCGAGCATCTGCGGTGATCGTGAGATGCCATTTCGATTCGGCTGATGGAATTTCTGAAACCAGTGCTGGAGGATCGCTTCTACGCCCACCAAGCGAGCATCAATGCCCTGCGCCGAGCGCTTCGAGTATCAACTCGAAAATGTATAGCAGCGCGACCCCTGCGAAGACCATGAGCGAAGTCCTCGCTCCGCCTTCGCGTGTGTTGACTTCGGGGATGAGGTCGGATGCCGCGACATAGAGCGTGACCCCTGCCGATAGCGGCAAGGCGTAGGCCGATAGCGGATGCGAGTACAGGTCTATGCCTTGAAAGATGACCACGAGCGCCACGCCCGCAAGCGTCGCCGCCCCTACGAGGACCGATGACAGCAATGCGCTTCGGCGGCTGCGCCCGGCCGCAAGCATCATCGAAGCCACTGTGAAACCTTCGGGAAGCTTGTGCAACAACACGGCGATGAATATCAGAAATCCGAGTTGAAAGCTCACAAGCGAGGCGACGGCTATCGAGACGCCGTCGAAGAATGTGTGAATCATCAACGCCCCGACTCCCGCGACCGCAGCATGGTGAGCCAGCATGGCGTCCTCGTGCGTCTCTTCGCCGAAGTGGAAGTGAGGCGCTACGGTGTGCTCGGCCAATTGTATGAGCAGGTAGCCGCCCAAAAGCCATAGCATGGGGACCAATACTTCGCCCGACCACAGGGCTATGGTTTCGGGTATGATCTTGAGAAAGACCGCCGCCAGCATAAAGCCCGCGCCGAGCGCGATCAGATAGCGCAAGGTCGCCTGCCCCAGGCGTCGCGAAGATACGAGTAACCCGCCCAGAAGGTTGGCAATTGCGGCCATGAGTCCGTACAGGATTATGAATATCGTGTCTTTGCTCATTATGTCCGGCTCCGATTCTCTCACCGGAGGCACGCACTTAACAACCTTATATCACAGGCGCGCAACCTCGCTTCGCCCGCTCTGAGGCAAGTAGAAGAAACTCCGGCGCAGGCCCTTTTTAGACGTGAACCTGTGGTTTGGAGATTTCATCATCGACCAAAGAACTCTTCACCTGATTTGACACGAACTCTGCAATATCGTTGAATCGCTTCGAAATCCTTCACGTTATTCGTCACAAGCAGCGCGCGTATTCTGTGAACGGAAACAGCAATGGTAGTATCTCTGAACATCTTTTGAATTCGATTCGGTTGCAGGCGCGGTGTTTTTCCACCTGATTCTATCTTCAAATTATGCAGATATGTTATAAGAGCCTGTCATGACGAGCCTGGTATAATTTCTTCCAGGCATCGAGCATGAGGTCGTTTGCCGTCGGTTCTTTGTGTCGACCTTTCTCGCGCTTTTGACTCGCTTTGCGTTTTGGGCTGACTTCGCCGCTCTTCTTTGCAGCTTCAGTGCGCTTTGCGATTGCTTTTTCCGATTTCATGACTATCACTCCCCGACAAACTATAGCACAGGCCCATTCTATAAGTCAGAAAATTCTTCGAGTCGGCAGAATCAAATTCGTGTGCGCGGTCGGGCGTCTACACACCTGGCGATCAGACGAAATTTCTAAAATCAGCGTCGCTCGCGGCCGCCTCTGAAAGCGGGCGATACCTGGGATGAATGGTTTGTTGAGAGAAGCATTTTGCGCCTCTGTCGCGGGAGCGGTTTTTGAGGCCGTCTTGACAAAGGCCATGCTGTGATATAGGTTGTCGGTGTGCGAAACTCCTCGCAGTTTCTAATGTTTGAGTGAGCAAACTGAGAACGGCGAATAGAATAATTTTGCGACCCGGTTTTGCCCTATAGAGCGGTTGGCGCAGGTGGCTGGGATGTGACACGGAAATCTTATCCGTTCTTGTGTTGATTCACAGGCGAGAAGCCCATGCCACCTGGACCTAAGCCTCCTCTCTACGGGGATGCGGACTCGCCGCCGGGGGATGACAGTTTCGGATTCGAGTATGAAGATATGCCCGCAATGCCGCAAGACTTACGATAGTAAAATCGAAGTCTGCCCCGAAGACGGCGCTCCGCTCGCTGAGAGCGGAACTGTGTCTTCGGACCCTATGATAGGAAGAGTCCTGACCGACCGCTATCGCCTGACCCATAAGATAGGCGAGGGCGGGATGGGATCGATCTACAAGGCCGTCCACATGAAGATGGAGCGTATATGCGCCATCAAGCTGCTCACGAATTTGACCGGCGACCATGCAGCGGCCCTTGCCCGGTTCAATCGCGAAGCCAAGATGGCCAGCCGTATAGACAACCCGCACGCCGTCACTATATATGATTTCGGAGAGACCGAAGACGGCACGCTCTATATAGCCATGGAGTTCATCGATGGCAAACCGCTCTCTTCTCTGCTCACTCAAGAGCGACAGTTGCCGCCCGAACGAGCCATCCATATCACCAATCAGATCGCGCAGGCGCTTTCGGCCGCGCACGCGCTCGATATAGTACACCGCGACCTCAAGCCCGATAATGTAATGATCACGCGCAAGGCCGGAGAGTCGGATTACGTCAAGGTGCTGGACTTCGGCATAGCCAAGACCATGAGCGATGACGGCATAGATAACGTGACCAAGACGGGTTTCGTGCTCGGCACGCCTGTTTATATGTCGCCGGAACAGTTGTCGGGCGAAAAGCTCGATGCCAGGTCCGATATCTACAGCCTCGCAATAATCGTGTACGAGATGTTGAGCGGGTGCCTGCCCTTCGAGGGCGAAAATACGCAGGCCATAATGATCAAGCGTATAACGACCGATCCCGTGCCGCTCAGACGTTACCTTCCTTCCATAAGCGATTCCATCGAACGGGAGGTGATGGCAGCGCTTCAGCGCAGACGCGAAAACCGCCCTCAGTCGATTCGGGAATTCGTCTCCAAACTCGAAGCCGCCCTCGGCTCCGAAACCCAGGCCATGGGCAGCCGCATAACGAACGAGGTCGCCGAAGGAAGCACTGTCGAATGGTCGAGCTATGAGGGAAAAAATCTTCCTTTTGACGCGCGAGGTCAAGAGACACAGGCCGATGCTTCCGGCAGTGCGGACGCGGGCGATCAAACGATGGTGACCGGCTCGCTGAGGGAAGAGAACTTCCCGCAGGGGACGGCCCCTGTCGGAAAGCTGACCGACGCAGCATTCACAAGGGCCGACACCCCTGATGCGACCGAGAAACAAACCGATAAACAGATGGGCGCACAGCGGAAGGAAGACTCTTTTCCTCAAGCGGCGCAGCATGAAATGACCCTGACCGATGACGGGCAGGATGCGCGCCTCGGAACCAATGAATCGCGGGTCAAAGCGCGGACGGATGCCAGGCTCCCGGTCGAATCCCGACCGTCAAAACCCGCATGGGGACTTTGGATAGGCAGCGCGGCGGCCCTCGCAATCATCGCATTCATCGTGTATGTGCTGATTCCTTCGTCCCCGCCGGGATTTGCGATAGTCATTGAAGATGCTCCGGCAGGCAGCGAGGTCTTTGTCAATAACGTCCGGCAGGGCGCTACGTCCGAAGACGGTGAGTTGAGCATAACGGGACTCGGCGCGGGCGATTCGTCCATAAGAGTCACGTGCGAGGGCTATGCGGATTTCAGCACTTTGGTCACGGGCAAAGAGGGCGAGGAGCGAAGGGTCGCGGCACTGCTTCTGCCGATGGAGATAGATTATAAAGGCGGGATGGTGCTAATCCCTGCGGGCGATTTCATAATGGGTAGCGACGCGCACACGGATTTTGAAAAGCCTGAGCATACGGTCTCTGTCCCTTATGCCTATTACATAGACAAGTACGAAGTGACGCTCGGAGAATACAAACAGTTCCGTACCCCCCCGAGCGATCCGTTGAACACGGATGACGATGGGCCTGTGCTCGGAGTCACCTGGGATGAAGCCGTCGCTTATGCGAGCTTCATAGGCAAACGGTTGCCCACTGAAGAGGAATGGGAGAAGGCCGCATCCTGGGATCCCGCGTCGCGGCAGAAACGTATGTGGCCCTGGGGCAACGAGTCGGATTCATCTCGCGCCAACATTGCGAGCACCGATATTGACAGGAGCCGCAAGCCGGTTCCCGTGAGACAGTTCAGCAGCGACCGTAGCGCTTATGGAGTGTACGGCATGGGGGGAAACGCATGGGAGTGGGTCAACTCCGTCTGGGCGCCTTATGAGGGCAGCAAGGCCCAGAACCCTGAATTCGGAAAGAATTATCATGTGGTGAGAGGCGGAAATTTCATGCTGGGCATCAATAGCGGGCGAGCGACGGCGAGAGACTGGCTCCCGACTCAGTTTCCTTCGGGCTTCAGCACTCCGGTAGGCATTCGATGCGCCATATCGGCGGATGATCCTAAAATCCAATCCGTGTTGCGCGCCCGTAGGAAGTAACTAAACGGAAAGGTCGGTATTTATGAGGTTTCAATTGATTAGAACTCTCTTGATCGCAGCGGCGCTCGGCGGCCTGCTCTTTCAAGGTATTACGGGAAAGAGCGCCTCGGCGCAGGTACAGGGGGCCGATCTATGGTATTCTAAGGCCACCATCACAAGAAAGAAGAAGCCGAATCGCCCCCCGGTTCGCCAGAAGAAAGTCGTGGCATCGCTGCTGACCGTTCAATGGAACCTGCTCAAGCGCGGAGACGGCAATATAAAGATGGAGGTCGATCCTGAAACCGTCTTCGAGACCGGCGATCAGGTGAGACTCTCGATCACCGCCAATCAAAACGGCTTCCTTTATATAATAGCCCAGCCCGAAGGCAGGAACGGTGTGCTGCTCTTCCCCGATCCGACCGTCAATGATGGTAAGAACTACGTCACTAAAGACAAGGAATATCTTGTTCCGTATCACTGCGACGACAAACCCGACCCGGAGGATTGCTGGATGGAGATGACCCCGCCCGCCGGGACCGAAAAACTGCTCGTTATCTTCAGCCGCGAGAAAATAACCACACTCCCCGATAAGGTCAAAAAGGCCGGTGATGAAGTCCGCGCCGAAGTCATAGAAGCGATAGAAGCCGGCTCCGAGCAGAAGGTTGAAAAGATAACCGGGAAACTCGTCATACCCGGACGCCCCGTAGTCCCTTATGCCACGCGGGTGCGCAATATAAATCGTAACGACAACGAAGACCTGATGACCGTGATAGAGATAAAACACGAGTAGCAAAAGGAGTAGAACGATGAAACCTATAACCCGAATGAGGAAAAGAGTTTTCCTTTCCCTGACCGCAGGGCTTCTGGCCGTCTCGCTGATGGCGGTTGGGTCAGCGGCCCAGAATAAAAAATATACAGACGACGACGAGCGCACGCGCGGCCTGTTTGTCAACAAAGGGGCCGACGCGATGCGTGTGATTATATTGAAAGCCGAAGAAGAGGGCCTCGTGCCTGTCGATCCGAGCCATCCATTCAAAGAGGGCGATCAGATCAAAGTCGCATTCGAGAGCAATTTCAACGGCTACATCTATCTCGTGAACATAACGCCGGAGGGAAAGAAGACCGTGCTCTTTCCTTACGCAGACGGCTCGAACAACCAGGTTCGAGCAAACCGGCGTTATGAGTTCCCGCCGGGCGGCGACATGATAGAGTTCGACAACGAACAGGGCACGGAGGTGCTCCAGGTCATAATGTCCCGCGAGCGCATAGCCTTGCTCGATGAAGCGATTAAAAAGTCAGCCGGGAACCTGGGCGAATCCGCAGCAAGCGCGGCAGCCGAACTACAGGCGGGCATTTCAATCGAACCGGCTTCGAAAGTTCTGCCCGATAAGGGAGAGAGCGCCGTCCGCTCGCGCGATATAAAATTCGCGGCCGGAAGGGACAAAGACCCCGAAGGGTCGGTCGTGGCCATATCGGGCGATGGCAACGGAAGCGGCAAGCTCAAGAAGGGCGAAGCCGGAGTCTACGAGATTCGGCTCAAACACAATTGATTTCAGTGCTTCAGCCTTCGCGCCTGTAGTGGGATGGCCGTCAGTAGCCCAAGCGTGAGCGCGGGCTTTTATCGTCAGAGTTCAGAAGTTGGCCGAAGAAATCATGTTTCCTTTGACTGTGAAGAAAGTCGGAAGCACCTCCGCCGCGTAGCGGCGACTTGAATTTAGCCCGGTCTTTTAAGGCCGGGTTGAGACCAGGGGCGATTGAGCGTCGCTGAAGCGACGATTGAATCCGATTACACCCCGCGTTTCAGCCGTCGCTGACGCGACGCGATTACCTGCTGACGACACAGTTCCGGGCCTTGAAAGACCCGGCTAAAGTCATCCGGTCGCTACGCGGCCAGGATACCTCAGTCTACACAGCAGTCTAAGAACACATGAGCCAGAAATCTTTGTCAGAGGTCGCGGGCTTCGAAGAACTATTTCAATTCAGACCACCTGGGGTATAAAATAACCGGGCGAAGATGATCTATAAAATGGCCAGGCGAAATATTGCGAGACTGGCGGTGCTCCTCACCGCATTGCTGTCAGTCTGCTGGTGGGTTAATGCCGGTAGTGGAATGGGACTTGTGCCCGCGCAGTCGATAAAGGGTAGAAAATCAGTTTCGCCGGAGGCGCGCGTTCGCGTGCGACAGGCCGTAGCCGCAGTGGGTCTCATATTCGTCCGCGATAACAGCAGCCCGCCGGGTCGCAGGATGAGGCCGAGAGGCTCTGCCGTCATGGTGCGGTCGGATGGCATAGTGGTCACGAATCATCACGTGATACTCGACAGCCGCCCCCGAAAATTATACGCGAATATATTTTTCAACCTTGCAAAAGACGGAGTTGCCAGCGATGCGCCGTCGAGCCTATATCGTCTCAGACCCATCGTCATCGACAGGGATAAAGACCTCGCGCTTCTGCGCATAGAATCCGATAGCGAGGGAAACCCGCTTCCCGACCCTCTTGTATTTCCGACTATCGAGATGGGCGATTCCAATTCGATAGATTTGTTGGACGACCTGGTAATAATAGGCTTTCCCGAACAGGGCGGTTCCACTATCACACTGAGCCAGGGTGTGGTCGAGGGGCGAAACGTCTTGGAAGACTGGATCAAGACCGATGCTCGCGTGATTCACGGCAACAGCGGCGGCGCGGCCGTAGATAGCGAAGGCAAGCTCATAGGTATTCCCACGAAAGTGAATGCGGACTCGCAACCCATCGATAGCGATGGTGACGGATTCCCCGACGCGATTCGCCATTATGGCGCGGTCGGATGGCTGCGCCCTTCGAGTCTGGTCGCCGCGATGCTGGCGCAGTTGGATCCGAACGGCTCGAACGCTTCGAGGGAGATGTCTGTTGTGAAGATGATGCCGCAGACGCCCTCGATCAAAGTCAGCGGTATCGTAAAAGCGGCTTCGAGCGGAAAGCCCATTGCAGGCGCGCGCATAGGACTTGTCCCGCTTGGGAGCAAGACCGTGACGGAATCCAATCTCCTCACGTGGGGCGGCACGAATGCCGACGGCAAATTCGCACTCAACAAGCCCGTCCCGCCGGGCCGTTATACTTTGAGGGCGAGCGCCCTCGGATACGAAGCCTATATGAGCGATGTGGAAATAGACCCCAAGGGCGAGCCTGTTACAATCGAGTTGCGCCCCTCTTCCCGCAAGTGATCGGTTGAATTCCCGACCGAGAATTCTCTGTGAGCCACAACGGTGTAATCGCTCTTAACGGCGGTTGAAAGTCCCGGATATCCTGATATAACATGGGCGGCCACGAGGGAACCCGCATGCGACGATTTCATAACGGAAAACAAACCGTAGAAGACACACGTCCTGATGGTCATAAGCAACTTCACTTGAAGGCAAAATCATCAAGTTCTGCGATAATGATTCATATCTTCCAAACTTCTTTTTATAAATGGGCGGGCCTCGCTGCCACGCGCATAGCTCTTGTCGCGCTCATAATCGCTTTCATTCCGACGGCTGTTCATGCGCAAAAGTGCAAGAAGCTCGAACCCGCCGGAGTCGGTCAGGATG
>JAKEHD010000810.1 GCA_022615215.1 Blastocatellia bacterium | reverse complement strand
TTCAGTGTGTTGTATTCGAGCATTCATAGAGTCTAAAAGTTATTTCTAATAACGTCTAATGGATTCAATAAAAAGTTTCCTCTCCTGAAGGCTGGTATTGACCTGTAGGTATGAAATCGCATTCTTACCAATCAACATTCCAAATTGATCTTCGCGAGTTGCACCTTTGTTCTCCTGCTCCATTTCTACTCCTTAAAAATCACTGATCATCCTGGCTATCTCGGTCATAATAGCATACAAGTATTATGCGCGGGTAACTATTTCGCCTTCTATCACTTCATCGCTAATTTTATCGATTTGCTTCTCACGCAATAGGAGCCTCGCGCCTGCGTGCTGTCACTGTTCAATAGCTGTGATTAGCCGGTTGTTGAACCTATTAAATTTTCAGCCCTGAGTGTTTGAAGTATGTTGCTCAATTGATAGACGGCAAATGGTGGAATGTTACCCTTATCGAGCCATTCTTCGGCGATGGTTTGGGCCATCTGGTATTCGCCCGCCTTGTAGTATAAGGCGGCCGAACTTACGGCGGTTACTCCAAGAGTTCGAGTTTTTTTTGGATCAATTTCTCTGAGGGCGCGCATTTCGGCTTCTGCTGCCAGCAGGTAAAGTTCGCTGGCCCGAGCCGTATCGCCCTGTCTGGCCGATATCTCGGCCTCGCTTGCAAATCGTTCGCTCTCGCTATGATGTTTGTGCCAACTCATGATAGCCATACAGATTGTAATACAATACTATGCCTTTTCTTCGAGGGCAAACCACTCTTCGGCCAATTCAAGGTCGCGTTCAGCCCGGCGAATCGCACCCTCTTTGAGTTGTTTCTTGAGGTTCGCCCGGCCTAACTCTTTCACATAATATTTTACTGCCCGATCAATAATGCGGCTCCGGTCACCCTTCTCAGCCACCCGGTCGATAATCTTGAGCGTCTCTTCAGGCAATGTGATATTCACTCTCTAATGCATCGTCGCCGACTCCTTTCCCATAGTGTTTCTACCATAACCATTATGAGTCTGTATGTCAAAATCGCCTTGAGAAAAGGCAAATCTTTTCGTCCCGGATTCTTCGCTCTGAAAAATGTGGCGCAATCTTCAGCCTGCAAGCATGGACCGCTCAAGCGTGAGCGGATGCAAGTTGAAGCTTGCGCCACATCAGTGCCATCACCGATGGCATCAACGATCACTTTTCAAAAACACCGTCTCCTCTGTCCTCATCTCCACCGCTCATTTGCTGCCGGTCATCTCGCCGTAGTGAGGCGTGATGCCGAGGTTGCGGAACAGGAAGGCGTATATGTCGGCCATGATCTCTATGTTCTTGGCCGTGTTGCTCGCGCCATGTCCCGATTTCGTTTCAATGCGGATCAACATGGGATTGTTGCCTGCATTCTTCTCTTGAAGCATTGCCGCGTACTTGAACGAATGCGCGGGCACTACGCGGTCGTCGTGGTCGGCGGTCGTTATAAGCGTCGCGGGGTACTTCACGCCTTGCTTGATGTTGTGAACAGGCGAGTAAGCGTAGAGGTATTTGAAGTCCGCCGCGTTATCGCTCGAACCGAATTCGGCGATCCAGTTCCAGCCGATTGTGAATTTGTGGAAACGCAGCATGTCCATGACGCCTGCCTGCGTGATCACGGCCTTGAACAACTCTGGACGTTGATTCATCACAACGCCCATGAGGAGTCCGCCGTTCGAGCCGCCGCGAATCGCGAGCTTCTGCGATGAGGTGTACTTTGCGGCGATCAGGTATTCGCCTGCGGCTATGAAATCGTCGAAGGCTGTCTGCCGCTTCTCCTTTACGGCCGCTTCGTGCCACTTCTCGCCGTATTCGCCGCCGCCGCGAATGTTTGCCAGAGCATAGACGCCGCCCTGTTCGAGGAACGGCAGCAGCATCACGTTGAAACCGGGCCTCTGGCTGATGTTGAATCCGCCGTAAGCGTAAAGCAAAGTCGGATTGCTGCCGTCGAGCTTCAGCCCCTTGCGATGCGTGATGAACATTGGCACCTTCGTTCCGTCCTTGCCGGGATAGAAGACCTGTCGGGTTTCGTAATCTGCGGAATTGAAATCGATCTGCGGGGCGCGAAAGAGAGCGCTCTTCTTAGTGGCGATGTCGTATTTGAAGATCGTTCCCGGATAGATGAACGAAGTGAAGTTGTAGAAGACGAATTTATCGTCGCGGTTGCCGCCGAACCCGCCCGCCGTGCCGGGACCGGGCAGCGCGACCTCCGTGTAGAGCTTGCCCGCGAGGCTGTAAACATAAGCCCGCGTAGTCACGTCCTTCAGGTAAGTGACGAACATCTTCCCGCCTGCGGTCGTCACGTTTTGCAGCGTCTCGGGCTTTTCGGGCAGCACGTCTTTCCAGTTCTTTTCTTCCGGGTTCTGCGGATCGAAGAGCACGACCTTGCCGTTCGGCGCGTTTTTGTTCGTGAAGAGCAGGAACTTGTCGCCGACGTTGTCTACTACGCCGAAGTTATAATCGCCGACTTCGGCCACGATGGGCGTGAAGGTCTTCTCTCCTTTCAGGTTGTCGCGGTAGAAGATCGCGTTGCCCTTTTTGCCCTTGCTGCGGTCGCTGATGTTCAGGAACGCGAAACGTTCGCCTTCGTTTGTGAAGGCGTTATGAAAGCGCAGGGGATTCGCCCGATCCTCGTAAACCAGTTCGTCCGCAGATTGCGGCGTGCCGACCTTGTGATAGTAAACCTGATGGTTTTCGTTCTTCGTGGAAAGCTCCTTGCCCTTTTCGGGTTCGGGATAGCGGCTGTAATAGAAGCCGTCGCCCTGCCACGAAGCGCCCGAAACCTTGACCCACTTCACCAGATCGGGCAGCGCCTTTCGCGTGGCGACTTCCATGACATGAAGCTCACGCCAGTCGGATCCCCCCTTGCTTATGCCGTAGACAACGTATTTGCCGTCCTTCGATAGCGAAAAAGTCGAGAGCACAGAGGTGCCATCGGCGGAGAATTTATTCGGGTCGAGCAGCACTTCCGGCGTGCCTTCGAGTCCCTTCTGACGGTAGATCACCGATTGATTCTGCAAGCCGTCGTTTTTGGAGAAGTAGTAATACTCGCCGCGCCTGAAGGGCGCTCCGATCTTGGGATAGTTGTAGAGCTTTTCGAGTCGCTCTTTGATCGCCTGGCGATAAGGTATCTTTTCGAGATAGGCGAAGGTGACGCGGTTCTGCTCTTCGACCCACTTTGTGGTTTCAGGCGAGTTATCGTCTTCGAGCCAGCGATAAGGATCGGCAACGGTCGTGCCGTGATAGTCGTCCGTGTGCGAACCTTTCGCGGTCCTGGGATAGTTGAACTTTTCCTGAGCGACGGCCATCGCACAGAGCGCGGCGACCATCAGCAAAACGAGAACTGTGTTTTTCCTTTTCATACAAATCCTCCCTGATCATTTGGCTATACAATATACATGCTCCGCGCCGCGAATGAAAATGTTTCCGCCCGCGATGACAGGCGAAGCGTAAACAGGCTCGTCGAGCGAATCGGTTCCAATCACCTCATGCCTGGGGCCGGCCTTGTGTACGAAGGTGTCGCCCTCTTCGCTCGTAAGCAATATCTTATCCTCGAAAGCGACGGGCGAAGACAGTCTCAATGCAGTGAATGATTTTTTCATGCGCCCCCTTTTTCTTCCGGCTTGAGGTATCTTGCAGGGATGGGGTTATCATCGCTCTCCATGTCCCAGATTATACTGGTCACCCACCATCTTCCTTCGTCCCATACGAGTTGAATGCTGTTCGCGCCGCGATTGAACGCTATAGGGTTATCGGGCGTGAAGCGCGATTCATAAGTGCTGAAGACATGCGCTATGCGACCATAAGTTTCAGTCACACGGCAGACATCTGTTTCGTGAAAGCCTGTGGAGTAGAACCCGCCCTCTTCCAGGTAACGGTCGGCCCAACTGATGAACTCCTCTATGCTCATAGGGGTCAGCGCGGGCAAGGCTTCTCTCCTCGCAGGGATGAGTTGAGCCGACCGAGTGAAGAGCGTGCGCTCGCGCTCCCAGTCGGGTCTTCCACCCGGCGGGAAAGAGATCGTCTCATATAGCGCGTCGACTATCGCATGGATCGATGTCAAATCGAAGCCCTCTGTCGGTTGTGATCGATCTCGACTCATAGTTGATATATAACTCTCTTCCGCCCCGTCGGGGGCGATTTAAAATAGCCCGGCAATTGCTGGGAAAAGAGTCACTCCCGAATCACCCCGTCCCGTATGGACGATCGATCCGTCCATCCCCACAGGACCGGTGAAAAGGGTCACTCAGAATTGCCGGGCTATTACCGCGTGTCTCCGTGAGACAAATTTGAAATCCCGAAAAGCTCATCCGTTCATCGTTCACAGCGCCTGCTCATAAAGGTCCATCGGCAGTTCCTTATCACCATCTTCCCCGCTTCGATCAATTCTCATCCGTCACGCTCGAATCGCTCTGCTATTTGATCGAGCATCTTTTTCAATTCGGCTTCGGGCATCCACCGGCCGCGCGACATCACTCCCACACGCTTTTCAGTGTTTGCGATGTCATCGAGCGGGTTGGCTTCGAGCAGAACGAGGTCTGCGCGTTTGCCGCGCTCGATGGTGCCGAAGGTGTCGAGCGCCTTCAGGAATTCGGCCGGATTGCGCGTGGCGGCTTCGAGCGCAGCGTAAGGACTCAGGCCCGCTTCGACGAGGCTTCTAAGTTCGCGGTGCAGCGTGTAGCCGTAGAGCAGGAAGAGTTCAGGCGTGTCCGAACCGGCCATTATCTTGCCGCCCGCCTCGTGAATGCCCTTGACCAGTTGATTGCGAACGCGCAGATATATCTGCCGTCGCTCTGCCGAGGGCGGCTCGGTCCAGAACCTTCTGTGCGCTACGAGCAGCGGCTCGCGCCTCTTCGGCGGGAAGAAACGAAAATCCTTCCGGGCGCGAATCTCATCGTCGCTCTGCTCGACGGCGAACGAGAGCTTGAAAAAAGTGAGCGTCGGACAGGTGTATATGCCTGCTTTAGCGGTCGCCTTCGCCACGCGAGCGACCTTTCGCTCGTCAATATAATCGAGGCTCTCCCAGTTGGGCCTGCGCCATACGCCTGAGTCCGAAACCGACACTTTCATCGGAGAGTCATCCTTCAGCACCGCCTCCATGTATGAATCCAGATGCTCGATCTGCTGCTTCACTTCGAGAGCACGATGAAGGCCGACCTGTAAATCGACGTGGCCGACGACTCGTATGCCGACCTCTCTGGCCGTCTCGATTGCTGCGTCATAGACAGGGCGCGTGATATTTGTAGTCATCTTGATGAAGTCGTACCCGGCAGCCTTTGATTTCTTCACCGCCTCGCGTGCCTCATCAGGAGTAGTCACAACATAGCCGTTGAAGATACGGCCATAAGAACGTCCGGCAAGTTGCGGGCTGGCCACGTAGAGCGTCGGGCCGAAAAGCGCGCCGCTCGCAACTTTCTCGCGCAACACGAGGTGCTCAGGCGTGCCTATCATCAATCGAATGGTCGTCACGCCGTTTGCAACCATGATGGCAAGTTCGTCGGCCGCGAGAGCATCGGGAAATTCATCGTCCGAAAACAGATGCGTGTGCATATCGATGAGGCCCGGAATGAGGTACTTGCCGCGCCCGTCGATCACAAGCGCCCCGGCAGGGGCTTTGACTTTTGCGGCGTCGCCGATTTCGGCTATGCGCCCGTCGCGCACGACGACCGTCTGATTCTTCAAAACGCGCTCGCGGTCCATCGGTATGACGTTGACGTTCACGAACGCCACCACCGGATTTCCGTCGCGCGCCATCTGTTCCGTCGCGCCGGGCAGCGCGACAGGGGCCATCAGGACGAGCGCAATCACGAGCAGCGTCACGTTTCTCAATGGGCGTTTCAACCGCTCTTTCATCTCTTCCTCCGAAATCCGCTGATTCCCGCTCAGTTCGAATGGGAGCTTTTTGTCGACGCGAGGGCGCGCAGCCCTGTTTGCCAGTTCTCGCGCCGTCGCGTGGATCGTGCGCCTAATCTTTTCCATCTGCTCGCGCGTCCGGGCAGTCCGGCTATCAGGATACAGCCATTCTTGCGAGTCGCAACCGATTTGTGACGAGTCGTGGGGTAGAAGTGATGAGCAGTTTTCAGGAAATGACCGGGGCGGCCGGGTCAGGAGAATTTCTCTATAAGGTCTTGCAATCGGTCGCGGTAGGTGCGGCTCAATGTGAGTTCCATGCCGTTGTGCAGGGTGACGGTGTAATCGCCGTTGAAGAGCGGCGACAACTCCTTGATGTAGTCGATATTGACGAGGCGCGAGCGGTGTATGCGCAGGAACTTTTCCGGGTCGAGTCGCCCTTCGAGATGGCCGAGCGTCTCGCGCAGGAGATGCATTTCGTCTCCCGTGTGCAGATTGACGTAGTTGCCGCAGGCTTCTATCCAGTCGATGTCGTCGATCTTGAGGAAGTAGACGCGGCCCGTGGCTTTGATGACCAATCGCTCGGCGTATTTGGGACCGGCCTTCATATCTTCGAGCAGCGAAAGCAACCGGTCATCCACGCCGCGCCGCCGGCCGCGTTCAAGTTGTTTGCGGACGTGATTGAGCGATTGCCGGAACCGCTCCTGGTTGAAGGGCTTGAGCAGATAATCCAGCGCATGGACCTCGAATGCCCTGAGCGCGTACTGGTCGTAGGCCGTGACGAAGACCACCGCAGGAATGTTCTCCGGGCCGAGGGAGGTCAGCACCTCGAAGCCGTTCATCTGCGGCATCTGTATGTCGAGGAAGACGAGATCCGGGTCGAGTTTCTTGATCGCGGCGACGGCTTCGCGTCCGTTGCGGCATTCGCCTATAACCTCTGTGTCGCTCTCCGCGCTCAAGAAACGGCGCACGCGCTCGCGCGCAATCACCTCGTCGTCGACGATGAGAACCTTAATCTTCATCCTGTTCGCCACTAACGAATCTGCGGTAAGGGATGGTCATCTCAAGCGTCAGTCCCGGACCAGGCGCGCCGCGCAGTTCGAACCGGTGCTCCGCGCCGTAGAGGTGCTTGAGCCGCGCCCGCGTGTTCGCAAGCCCCACGCCTTCTTTGATCGCCGCGATATTGCCACCGGGCAAACCCTGCCCGTCATCGCTCACGCGCAGGCTCAAGCGCCCATTATCGCGCGCGGCCCTGATCTCAATCCGCCCGCCGCAGTCGAGCGGAGCGATGCCGTGCCGTATGGCATTCTCCACGAGGGGCTGCAAGATCATATTAGGCACACTGGCGTTGAGCGCATCGGGGTCGATCTCCATACGCACGAGCAGACGGTCGTGAAAGCGCATCTGCTCGATCTCCAGATATTTTTCGAGGAAGTCGAGTTCCTGCTGCAAGGGGACTTCCTGACCCCCTGCCGTCTGCAAAGCGAGCCTCAGCAGGTCGCTCAGATTGGTCACCATCTGCTCGGCCACGTCGGGGTCTTTGTGTATCAGTTCCGAAATCGTGTTGAGCGTGTTGAAGAGAAAGTGGGGGTGAAGCTGCATCTTCAATACCTGAAGCTGCGATTGCGCAAGCTTCGCTTCGAGTTGCGACGCGCGCAGTTCGCGTTCGCGGTACATGTGATAGTAGCCTATGCCGTATTGCGCGCCTATCGTCGCCCAATAGGCGGCGACGTTGATCGGATAGTTGAAGAGCAGGAATGACTTGTAGGTCGCAAGGAACGAGTCGAGATGTCTGCCCGGCGGATAGCCGAGCCGTGGCAGCACGAATGCGTCTATGCCCTGTTGCAGGAGCGGAATCACAAGCGCCGCCGCGAAGTGAATCATAAGGCTTCTGGTCAACTGCCCTCGCTCGAAGCGAAAGCGCCGTCCGAGCCATAGTATGAGCGGCAGAAAGGCCAGCCAGAGATAGCAAGAGAAGAGTTGCCAGCCCAGCACGCGCAGCCAGGGGAGCGACGGCCCGTCGAGTTGGCTGCGCATAAGCGTCTCGCCTGTGAAGAAGAGGGCGATAAGCGTCCACACGCCCGCGATCATAAGCCATTTGACCGCCGGGCGCTTCCACTTGTTCTCAGAGTCCATAACGACCTCTCAATTCCTTTCCCCCGGATGTAGAAGATTCGGCCGACAACATATAGTGAGAATCCGCCGCGATAGCAACAGAGATGTGACCAGCCGACGCTTATGCATGACAAACCGTTTTTTTCGCGTTGTCAATGAAAGACGAGGGATTTGCCTTACCGATATCTGCGAACGAGACGGGCGGCCTTCATCGGCTGCCTTGACACTGTGAGCTTGAACGCATATAAACATACCATTGTTTGGCGTCATTATCGTTGTCGCAATACGGCTTGCATGACAAAATATAATTGGCAAGACTCATGGAAGGAGGATCATCATGATTCTTGAAAAGGAATTGGAAACATATAAGCGCGAATTACCGAACCTCCACGATCAGGAAGGCAAGTTCGTATTGATTCAGGACGACAAGATAATCGATGTTTTTGGAACATACGAAGATGCTCTAAAGAAAGGTTATGAGCAATTCGGACTCAAGACGCCGTTCCTGGTCAAGCAAATTCAAGCTGTCCAGGAAATTCAATCCGTGACACGGGATTTGACCTTTCCATGCCCCACATAACTCTACAAAAAGCCGCTTTCGTCAATTCTTCACTCACGTTCGTTTTCACCATTCGGCTTCGGAGGCGACCTCGACCGGGGAGGGGCGGTCGCGGAATTGTATGTCGTGCAGTTGTTTGTATAGACCCCGGCCTCTGAGTAACTCCTCGTGCGTGCCTTGCTCGACTATGCGGCCTTCATCGAGCACGACTATGCGGTCTGCGCGGCGCACGGTCGAGAGGCGATGGGCTATGACGAAAGTCGTCCTGCCGCGCATGAGCGTTTCGAGCGCCTCCTGGACCAGGCGTTCGGATTCGGAATCGAGAGAGCTTGTGGCTTCATCGAGGATCAATATGGCCGGGTCTTTCAATAGCGCGCGCGCTATGGCTATGCGCTGCCGCTGGCCGCCCGACAGCTTCACTCCCTTCTCGCCCACTACGGTGTCATAGCCATCGGGAAAATCCATGACGAATTCGTGAGCGTGCGCGGCGCGGGCGGCCGATTCTATTTCGGCGTCTGTCGCATCGAGTTTGCCGTATGCTATGTTTTCGCGCACCGTTCCGCCAAAGAGTGTAGTCTCCTGCGGCACCATTCCTATGGCCTCTCTGAGGTCTCGGAGTCGCACTTCTCTCACATCTCGGCCGTCGATGAGAATGGCCCCTTGTGTCACGTCATAGAAACGAGGTATCAATGCGACGAGCGTGGATTTGCCCGCCCCGCTCGGACCCACGAGGGCGATTATCTCTCCGGGCATTGCTTCTATCGTGACGCCTTTCAAGACCTCTATTCCTCGCTCGTCGGGATAAGTGAAGCGCACATCCTGCAACTGCACGCGGCCGCGCACGTTTTCAAAAGGCAGAGGGTTTTCAGGGTCTTTTATATCGGGTCTGGTATCGAGCAATTCGAATACGCGCCGCGATGCGCCTATGGCATGCTGGAATTGCCCGTAAAGCTCCGACATTCCGCCTATGGCCCCGCTCACGACGAACGTGTAGAGCACGAACGCAATCAATTCGCCTGCGGTCATTTGACCCCGTATAACCATGCGGCTCCCGAACCATAGCACGACGACTATCGCGCTGTAGACGACCATTATTATGAATGCGATAAAGCCGCCGCTTGCGACCGCACGCCGCACGGCAAGTTGCAGGGCTTCTCTTATTTTTTGACTGTAGCGGCGGCGCTCGTAATCTTCGCGGGCGAACGACTGGACTATGCGAATGGCCGAAAGAGTCTCTTCGAGGACGGAACTGGCCTCGGCTAGTTGGTCCTGAACCCTGGTGCTAAGGCGGCGCACATAGCTTCCGTAGAATCTCGCCGCCAGGATTATTATTGGAACTATACTGAGCATCACGAGTGTCAGGCGGGTGCTTGTGACAGCGATGATAGTGATCCCGCCGAAGAGCATCAAGCTCTGCCGCAATAGCTCCGTTATGCTGCCCGTCGTGGCGCTCTGTATGACGCTGACATCGGAAGCAAGCCGCGATGTCAGTTCTCCGACGCGGCGGCTGTCGAAGAATGAGATCGGAAGGTTCGTCAGGTGTGTGTACAACTCGGTGCGGACATCGGCCACTATGCGCTCGCCCGTGTATGAGAGCAGGTACGTGCGAAGAAAGCTGAAGCCTGCCTGACAGGCGAAGACGCCTATCAACATGAAGGCTACGGTGTTCAGGCGAGCCGCATCGCGTTCGATGAATGCCGCGTCTATTATCAATCGCACGAGTTGCGGAAAGAGGAGTCCGAGACCGCCCGCCACAAGTAAACTCACAAGGGCTACGGCCAGTCTCGATTTATAGGGCCTTGCATAAGAGATGAGCCGCAAGAGATCGCGCGGCGACCCACGCGGTTTTTCTTCGGCGGACGTTTGCCGATTCAATATTCTCCTGACCATATCTTTATGATGAAGTAATTCCGAAATATGGCAGGCCAGACTCTGGCCTGCCACTCGCTTCAAGAACGACTTAAAGATTTCTTTCTTGGCCTGCCCCGAAAGCGGAACCATCGTCTCCACCGGCCAGGACGGTCTGCCGGATGAGTCTCTGCTTTATTGTCGCTCGATGAAGCCGTTTCGCCCTCCGCTCCGGCTTGCTCATCTGTGTCAACAGGCATTTCAGGGTCCGTCCTCGGCATGGGGTCTGTGTCCCGGTGGAAAGCTTCAGAATCTTCCCCCATAGCCGGCCGGTTATCAGTAAGTGGGGTGTTGTGAAGAGGGCTTGCTTCTTCTGGAATCAGGTGCAGCACTATTGCGCTGCTGTTATCTTTGGCCTCATGAAACCTCGCCTGTTGGAGCAACCTCGTGACCGCCTCGCGCGGAGTGGCTTCGCTCAATGCCGCCAGGATTTCGGATTCAGGCACTACATCGCTCAATCCATCAGAACAGAGCAGGAACCGGTCATCATCCTCCCAGGGCAGTATCGTGGCATCGACTTGAACTTCGGGTTCGGCACCAAGAGCACGACTGAGCCTGTGCCTCAGGTGGTGATGGTGCGCTTCTTCTTCGCCTATATCGAGGTTTTCGATCAGGTGTAAATGGTCCCTGGTAAGCAGCGACAGCTTGCCGCTTCGCAAGCGATAAGCGCGACTGTCGCCCACGTGCGCAATGATCGCGCTGCCGCCCGCCACTATGCAGGCGACGATGGTACAGCCCATCCCCTCTTTTTCGATATCCTCTCGCGCAGCCGTGTGGATGCGCTCGTTGGCTTCCTGGATTGCATCCACCAGACTCGTCTCAGGATCGGCCCGATCCGCATAGTACCGGGTCAATACAGTCTCAACCGCCATAAGGCTGGCAATCTCGCCCGAAGCATGTCCGCCCATTCCGTCGGACACTATGTAGAGGCACCCGCGCTTGGCCCTGAGCGCAAGGTCCGACGGCTCGTGCTTGCCAAGACAGTCCTCGTTATTCTTGCGTCTTCCTATATAGGAATCTCCGAAAGATCGCACGGGCGGAAGTTCTCTTGCTCGCGGCATAGTCATAAATTCTACCAGCACGGGGCCGCAGGCGGGCAGCTTTTTCAAAGCTGCTTGAAAGCGATCTCGGTATCTCCCAGAGTGATCCGGTCGCCGTCCTTCAGCACGGTTGGAGAGGAGACTCTCCGGCCATTGAGGAAAGTGCCCCGTGTGGATGCCAGATCGTAAAGGACGAACCGCCCGTCCGATCCGTCGGGAGAGATCTCATATTTCACAGTGGCGTGCGATCGACTGATCGCCGGATCATTCAAGAACACCTGCACGCCTTCTCCTCGCCCGATGTCGTTGCGGACCTTGTCGAGGGTGAATATCTGTCCCTTCCGAACGGAAGGCGTCCTGGTGATCACCAGCCAGGATATGACTTCGACTCGTTCCGCCGGGGGCGCTCCCTGTGCCGCTATGGTTCGGTCATCGAACGCCGCTGCGATAGTTGATGGCTTGCCCAAAATAGTTTCGTCTTCATCTGCCTCTGCGGTAGTCGACGATTTGCGCAAAATGGTTTCCTCTTCATCTACCGCGCTGCTATCGGCCGCCTGCTGCTCATCTTCCTTCGCCGGGGGCTGGTTTATCACATCGAAGGTCAGGATGGTCTGCTCCTCGTTTTCCCAATTCGGTTTGTCCGCTGGCATAACAATACCTCTCCTTTGCGTTACGAGCCTCGATTGTTGTAGAAAACCAGCTTGGTCTCTGCGCTGCCTAAACCTATTCTATCCCCATCCTGGAGCGGTTCGGGCATAGAAACTTTATTACCGTTCAAATAGGTTCCGCCTTTGCTTCTATCGTCAAGCACGACGCGCCCGCTCGCATCGATATAAATTCTGGCGTGGTCGCGTGAAACCTGCCGGTCGCCATCGTCGATCACAAGGTCACGATCGCTCCCGCGTCCGATGGTCAGTTCGTGATCGGACAGGTAAACACGCTCACCCTGTCGCTTGCCTGTGAGAATTTCCAACCACAGGTTCCCGGCGGGCGGCGCGGAGGCCGATGGTTGCTCGGCTCCTTCGGTTATCGGTTCAATAGTTCGTTCCGTCGGGAGAGCAGAATCCCTCCCCCCACACTTCGCGCAGTAAAGGCTTTCTCCCGCGC
>JAKEHD010000161.1 GCA_022615215.1 Blastocatellia bacterium | reverse complement strand
TATTTGGAGTGCGCCGCAATCGGCGGCGCTTTGGCTTCGATAGTGGGCTTTCACGAAGGAAAAGCGGCGTCCGGGCCGCCGCACTCCAAATAAAATCGCCCAGCCATGAGCTTGATGAAAAGTTTCAATCCATGCCGCGCAGAGTATAGCTTGCCAAATCGCTTTTTCATTTACTGAGCGAGGCTTCCGCAACGCCTGACGACATGCGGCGGTCTACGGCCTGGGCTATCAGCCGCAGACGGGCGGTGAGTTGCTCGAACTGTTCGGGCAGAAGCGATTGCGCCCCGTCGCACAGAGCGTTTTCAGGATCATTGTGAACTTCGATCAACAATCCGTCGGCCCCCGCGGCGACCGCTGCCTGAGCTACGGGCGGCACCTTGTCGCGGCGGCCCGTTGCGTGGCTAGGGTCGGCAACGACCGGAAGGTGCGAGAGCTTTTTAAACACGGGGATGGCCGATATGTCGAAAGTGTTTCTCAGGTAAGGTTCGAAGGTGCGTATGCCTCGCTCGCAAATCATGATGTCGTGATTGCCGCCCGACATGATGTACTCGGCGGCGAGCAGTGTTTCTTCGATAGTAGCCGAAGGGCCTCGCTTGAGCAGTATGGGTTTGTCGAGGCGGCCCACTTCGCGCAGAAGGTTGAAGTTCTGCATGTTGCGAGCGCCTATTTGTAAAATATCGACGTAACGAATGAAGAGCGGTATCTGAGACGGCTCCATCACCTCAGACACGACGAGCATATCGAAACGGTCGGCGGCCTGCTTCAAGTATTTCAATCCCTCTTCGCCAAGCCCTTGAAACGAATAAGGCGAGGTGCGCGGCTTGAAGGCTCCGCCTCTGAGCACACTCGCCCCGTTGCGCGATACCACTTCGGCAATGGTCATGACCTGATCGCGGCTCTCGACCGTGCAAGGGCCTGCCATCATCACAACGTCCGTCCCGCCTATGGTCACATCCTTGATCTTTATGCGTGTCCCTTCGGGCTTGAAGGCGCGGCTTGCGAGTTTATAGGGCGCGCTTATGCGCAGCACCTCTTTGACTCCATCGAGGAGTTCTATATCGCGGTGATCGATTATGCGCCCGCCCACAGCGCCAAGCACTGTATGAACCACGCCCGTCGAGCGATGCACGTCGAACCCGAGCCGGACGAGTTTGTCTATAACACTGGAGATCTGCTCCGGGGTGGCAGTCTCCTCCATCACTATTACCATAACCGTTTCCTCAGCCCTTTCAAACGCTCGCATTCAGGCGGCCTTTTACGAACAGCTTCATTATCGAATTTCAATCACTCTCGCGTAAATTCTAGGCGCTCCCTCCCGCCCATCGGTCCAGGCCGCCACCAGTATATTACCGTCAGAGGCGAGCGTTATGTAATCGCCAAAAATGCGTTGAATAGGGGCGTATTTCTTATCGCCTTTCGTCGTCGCCCAATCGGAACTCACCGTATTCAACTTCAAGCTCTCGAAATGCTCCCCTTCAGAGAGAATGGATAAATAGACATCCGTAATCGTGCTGCTCGCGTCATTGCGTTTGTAATAGAGAAGCGCAGGGCTTCTTCCGATAATTGCCATCGAAGGAAAAATCTTTACTGCGCCCGCCTCGCCCTTCGATAAGGGAATGGGCGCTGACCACTTCTCGGTTTTCGCGTCATAAGACACGAGCAAAACGTCTGAGCCTTTTTCCGTGCCTTCGACAAAAGAGAAGTAATACAGGGCACCGCCGGATGGATTGTTCACACTTGCAAGCGAAATATCATTGGAGATGTTTGCCATTTGTCCAAGCGCCATCCTATAGGCTTTTGGAGGAGTGAACGGGCGTTTAAGCCGATAAGCCTGCGTAGCGACGGAGAAAGATTTGCCGCCATCCCGCGATCTGGCAAACCAGATTTCCGAATCGCCCTCCGTCCACGCAGCCATAATCTCATTGTCATTGATGATGACGGCAGAGCCGGTTCTAACCCTATTCGAATCTGCCGACAACCGAACCGGCTTCGACCAGGTTTTTCCTCTGTCCTTTGAAAGGATGAAAGAGATCGTTGCGCCCGAAGACTGCCGCTTCTCCGTGTAGACAATGCTTACCCGACTGTCGCTGACGCTCATCGCCGGTTTGTCCAGATACTCTTCGCCTTTCGACCGGTCATAGACAACCGGGTCAGGCAATTTCCGCCACTTGCCCGGATTGTTTTTTTCCATCGAATACAACTGGATGTGATGCGACTTTTCTTGCCAGCTCAAAATCTCAAGAAAGAAATTGCCTTCCCTGTCGACTGCCAGCCGGGAGTCGGCTGCCGCAGGAACGAAATCTTTCTGAGCGAGCGGCAAGTAGCCTCCGAATTGAAAGGTCTTGCCGCGATCTCTCGAAATCGACCAACCGACGGCAGTGCCTGTCGATGAGCCGTTTCTGCCTCCATAGCTGTCATTCCAGGCAACAAGGATTGTGTCTTTGAAGATTGCCGCCGAAGGCTCGCAACGCAAATCGCCGCCATCCTGATTGGCACTTGCCAGAACTTCCGGTCCCTGTATGAATTTCTGAGAGTTTGCGCCAGTGAATCGTGGGCTTATTCCAACAAGCAGTGTCAGGGCTATCATCAGAGCAATGACAACGATAAATCTCTTCACGAAATCCTCCCGTATAGTCACAGGCCGTCTGTCCCCGTGCCGCCTGACTTATACTATGAATGCATTGATACGCTTATCCACCGGATGTTATTCATCTACGCCCGAAGCCATGCTCTTCACTTCGCACCTGACTTTCGCTTTCCGGCATCCGAGGGCGGCCCTTCGTCTTGCGATCTTTTTTCTTCAAGCTCTCTTTCTATGGTGACGCGCTCTATGTGGCGCGACTCGTCTATTATTCGTTCAAAGAGACGGCGGACGGCAGCCTGATCGAGCGGGCCGCCGTTTAGTTTGATGACGTGGTTGATGACTTCCGTTTCACGGTCGGGCATATAGACTGGCAGGCCGAGCGTGCGTTTGATCCTTCCTATTTCGATGGCACAGTGCGAACGCCGATTGAGCAGTTCTATCAAACGCTCGTCTATGTCGTCTATCTCTTTTCGCCAGTCCTCTATGTCCAAATCAACCTCCGGCTTTTTACATACTACTCACCTGCCTGCTACCCGCCCTTACGCGCCGCTTCCCAGTCGGCTTCGAGTTCGCCGAAGTCCGTGCAGCTTTTTACGAACTCGCGCATCTCTGCGGCCCACGCCGTAAGGTCGCGCCACTCCTCCGGTCCCTCGCACCACCATTCCAATCTTATGCCGTGAAGCGGGCCGTAGCCTTCAAGCCCGAATGTTTCGCCCTCAAGCCCGAACGGTTCTTTTACGCCGATCATCCTTATGTCAAGATCGATGACCGTCTCGAAAAGCGATTTCAGCTCTTTGACCGGCAGATATGCGTCCCTGACCCTGAGCGTCGGCTCGATAGTGCTTTCGTGTCCGGCGCTTTCGGGAGCGCCGCTCAACACTTCCCGATCAAACGGGCGGTCCCAGGTTATCTCGCGCACCATAGGGCGCGCGTCATCCCTGTCGGG
>JAKEHD010000809.1 GCA_022615215.1 Blastocatellia bacterium | reverse complement strand
GTCCGGGCCGCCGCACTCCAAATGAGGGCACACCCTTCAACTCTCGTTGAAAAGTTTCATTTCCTGCCGCGCAAAGTATACCATCGCCAATACTGCGGATAGGTGAGGTCTGGGAAGTTTTCGCGAGGGCTTGCCAGTCATGGAATTCTCCTTATCTTGCAGGGTTGCTGTTTACGTGAACCGGGCCATAACAAATCCCGGCCGGGGCTAAACTTCTATCGCTAAAAGAACTGACTTGCTAAAAACCTGCCTTGAATCCTGGGCGACCATCACAGATAGAAGCGAAACCCGCTTGCTACTGTGAGCGTGCTGCTACAAAATCATGATAAGTAACAATGGCATTCGGTTTCGAAGCCGGTTTATAAACGGCCTCGAAAACAGCGACATCATACTTGTTCAGTATGTAAAAAGCAACATCTTTCTTGCGGCGGCCAACTTCGACTGATCGCGCTCGTTGAAAACCATCACAGGCTGATTTTGGAGCCTTGCAGCGTTACAGTCGGGCCGGAGGTTGAATGTTTACCTCCAGCCTTTCAATCATGCCTGCGGGTCTGAAGCCGTTGCCGGGTCGCCGCCTTTGTCTGCGCCGCGCAAGACCTTCGTTTCGTCTATGTAGAAAGAGCGCCTCCCCGTTATGCCGAACTTTTTCGGGACCGCAGTGGCTTCGAATCCATCGAGCTTTACTCGAACATCGAAACGGTATCCGTCAAGCTTGCCGCCCGACGGGTCCGGCACATACCCTTTCTCGACCAGTTCGTCGAGAGTGGCGTAGCTGCCGCCCGACTCTGCGAAATAGAAGGCTTCGGCATCGGCGATTGCGCGAAGGCGCATCGTAACGGCCAGTTCGTTGGCTACATTCACCTGCGGCACCTGCCGGTTCGTTTTAATATCGCAACCTGCAATCGTCGCCATCAGGCCGAGCGAAAATATCAATGACAGTGATCGTTTCATCAAGGCTTTCCTCCTCCCGGTCAATCGCGCGGGGGCCGAGACATCGGAGCGGTGTGGAAGCAAGGCCATAGTATTTCTAAAGCGCAGGGCGAGCAATAGTAAATCTCCGGGGCCGATTCAATGTTTGAATCTCTCAGGCTCTGATTTAGAATAGTCTGCTGCCGAACAGAGGTTTATGAATGAAAGAAGAAGGGCCATTGCTTGAGAGCTTGACGCACCGCCTGTCGGAATGCCCGGCGGATTTTCTGGCCGAGCCGCGCGACCGTTCGGGAAAGGGGCAGGTACACGTGGCGGCGGTGGTGTCTGATTTGCTGCGCGATCTGGGCGGAGAGTTGTTGACCCCTGAAGAAGCCGCTCTCTTCGAAGCCGGGCGGGAGGAGCAAGCACGCGTTGAGCGCAATCGCCTTCAAGTCGTCCTTGTGGCAAGCTGGCTCCTGCATGACGAGTGGTTCCTGTCGCAGAAGCGATTCGCCAGGGAGGCGCACGATTTTTTAGCGATAGGCATTGCGGAACTGGCATCCATGGTCGAAGCGCGGCAACTGGTCGCGGACCCCGACCGGCGCGAGGAACTGGCCCGAATCTGTTTGAAGGCACTCAGCTTGCGCCCTGCGGGTGAAAGCGTCTCTCAGGCCGAGGACCGATTGACCACGCTCGATAGTGTAGAGCGTGCAAGGGTGATACGCGAAGCCCGCGCCGCCGAAGAGCGCGCCCGCAAGATTCGAGAAGAGATGGCGCGCAAACAGGCCGAAGAGGCCGCCGCGACCTACGCGAGAGAGTGATGTGTTAATCTATGAGATGGATCGAAAACACGCTTGTGGGGGAATGAAATGATAATAAAGTTTTCAAACTTAGGCGCGATAAAAGAGACCGAGTTGGATTTGCGGCCCCTGACCGTAATCATCGGCCCGAACAATACGAACAAGACTTACATTACGCATTCGCTCTATGGGCTTTGGAAAGGCATGGCATTCTCTCTTGGTAAAATGGACCCGGATTTCAGGCATCAAGGCGCGAACGTAGCAACTTTAGACGTAGGCGATGCCTTTATGAAAGAGTTTATCGATAGCCTGGGATTGAAATTAACGGAATTCAGGGACGACCTGGGAACCTTCTTCCGGGATCCAAGCAGTAGCTTGTTTTCCAACACAGGCTTCGAGATGAATATATCCCCCGATCAAGTGAAAGAGGCATTGGGCCACATGGTATCCAACAAAGAGGCATTGGACCGCATGGCATCTAACAATAAGGAAACTCCTCTGACTTTCTTATATGAAAATGACGTCTTGACCATTCGGTACGAAAATAGTCAGAATCTGGAAGTTGCCCGCGCCTGGTTATTGTTCGACCTTGAACTGAATATGTTCCCACAACCGCTTTTACTCCCGGCTGAACGCGATGCTCTTATGATCACACACAAATTGATTGCGTACCTGCACCATAAAGCTGTGGAAAGAGTACGGCGAACCTCACCTAAGACCAGCGATGCGGTGATGACCGAAATAAGAAAAATAGTTGCGGTAGCGTTGGAGAGGGGAGAGACTTTCTGTCCTCAGCCCATCGAAGACTTCTGGGATTTCCTGACCGATCTGGAAGTTCGACCCGATATCCAAATCGAAATGGATGAGAAAAACAAATTTCAACCGCTTGCCTCTCTAATCGAAAACCACATACTGGACGGAACCAAAACGGTTTTGACTCCGACAAATCTCGGACGCAGGGAGATCAAAATAAATCTAAAAGGGAACCTGAGCATCGATCTTTGCAATGCTTCGTCTTCGATAAAACAACTCGCGCCTTTGTTGCTCTATCTGCGTCATCGCGCTGCCGAAAATGATCTGCTCATAATTGACGAACCTGAGATGGGCCTGCACCCGGAGTCTCAGGCAAAATTGCTTGAGGCGCTCTGCATTCTCGCTAATCTCGGCGTCAAGGTCTTGCTCACGACTCACAGCCCTTATTTCATGTCGCACCTCAATAACCTCGTCAGCGGCGACACGGAAAATCCCGATGTTTTAAAGAGGCAGGCTTCTTCTCTTTATATGAAAGACCAGAGGGCGTTTCTCAGCCTGGAGCAGGTGAGCGCCTACGAGATGAAGGATAATAAATTATGCTCGCTCAAGGACGAAGACCACGGAATCCGTTGGGACACGTTGAGCGATGTGTCAGGCGACATTCAGCAGAAGTATTTTGAAATTCATGAAAAAAGAGAGGCCGTCTCTCATGACGATAAAAAGTAAGAGACAATCGACCGGCGGCCGACCGTAAGGAGTAATGTCGAATGTCAGCGTCGAATAAAAAACCATACTGCAACATATTTGGAGTGCGCCGACGGTGGCGGCGCTTTGGATTATACAAAATGAGCGAGTCGTCAAGCTCTTTCAAAAAGCTCTCGACAAGGGAAAGCGGCGTCCGGGCCGCCGCACTCCAAAGAAAACCGCGATGGGCCTCTGCCCGTCGCATTGCAATCATAAACTTGATCGTGCTTGCCAGCTTTGCGCTCGTGGCGGTCGGCCTCGCGCAGCAAAAGAAGAGAGATGTTCAAGCGCCCGCCGCGACCGCGTTTTCGCCCGAAGAGGCGGCGCACCTCGAAGCAGTGATTACGACAGACCTCGGCGTTATTCGATTCAAGTTCTTTCCCGATAAAGCGCCCAAACACGTCGAGCAGTTCATCAAGCGAGCGCGCGAAGGCTTCTACGACGGCTCGGCCTTTCATCGCGTCTTCGCGCGCGCGATCATTCAGGGGGGAGACCCTCTGCTCAAAGACTCGAAGACCTCGCGCGACCTATGGGGCGCGGGCGGACTCAATCAACTACAAGATGAATTCAGCGACCTAAAACACGAGCGAGGCACTGTCTCTGCGGTGCGCATCCCCGACAAGGCCAACAGCGGGGGCGCTCAGTTTTTCATAAGCGCCTCGCCTCAACCGCAGATCGACGGCCAATACTCCGCTTTCGGAGAGGTGGTCGAAGGCTTAGAGGTTGTCGACCGAATATCGTCCGTGCCGACAGATGACAAGAATTTAGCGATCACTCCCGTCAAGATCGTCAGCATCAAAATCGAACCCGAAAAGGTGGAGCCGTTCAAGGACGCGACCCCCGATCAGATGCGCAAAGACGTTCTGCTCAGGACCAGCCTCGGCGAAATAACCGTAGAGATGGACCCCGGCTTTGCGCCTGAGCACGTGCGCAACTTCCTGAAGCTTGTAGAGACCGGATGGTACGATCACACGGCTTTTCATCGCGTGGTTCCGGGCTTCGTCATACAGGGAGGCATAGGCTCTACGCGCGAAGGCGACAGACCGCATCCGGCAGACAGATGGGTGCGCCGCCTCAAAGCGGAATTCTCTCCCGGAAATCACATTCGCGGCACGCTCTCGATGGCGCGGGCTTCGGACCCGGATTCGGCTCAGACATCTTTCTTCCTCGTGCTGGGTCCGGTCCCTCACCTCGACGGCAAATACACGATATTCGGCAAAGTGATCGACGGCTTCGACACGCTCGATAGAATAGAAAAAGTCGAACGCAATGGCGAAACTCCTGTAGAGCGCATAGAACTTATCGAAGCGGCCATCAAGCCGTGAAGAGTGATTCGTCCGTTGTCCGTAGTCAGGGGTCAGTCGTCGGGAGATCAACCACAGATTACACAGATAACACAGAGAATGAGGGTCGGTATTCAACCACCGTATTGCACGGGTATACTGCGCGCGGGGCAAAATGAAAGTATTTCCAGAGAGGAACGCTTAT
>JAKEHD010000808.1 GCA_022615215.1 Blastocatellia bacterium | reverse complement strand
TGTACGGGCGACCCTCTGAGGAAAAGAGTCTTCCTTTTGTGGTCGCCCCTCATTATCTATAAAGCGACCGAGGGGCGGGCAGAGACGCCCGCCCGTACATGCTTTCGAAATTTCTATATGACGGCAGTGGCTTCGATTTCGACCTTCGCGCGGTCTTCGAGCAGGGATTTGACCTCGACCAGCGTCATCGCCGGGTAGTGCTTGCCCATAAGCCGACGATAAGCCGCGCCGACATCTTTTATCTCGGCCAGGTATTCTCGCTTATCTGTGACGAAGATCAGAAGCCTCGTGATATTGGTCGCGTCGCCTCCGGCATCGCTGACTACCGCAAGCACGTTTGCAAGCGCCTGATCGAACTGGCCTGCGAAATCGTCGCTTACGATTCGCTGCTCGCGGTCCCAGGCGACCTGGCCCGCTACGAAAAGCAATGATCTTCCCTCCGCGAGCACGCCGTTATTGTAGCCGCGCGGTTCGGCCAATTCCGCCGGGTTGATTATTTTCATCTCCATTCGAGTCTCCCGCCCGCGGCGCAAGGGAGCGTAGTCGCTCCCTTGTCGCGCCTTCGAGTCCCGGTCCTTACTCCGAAGGGTTGACACCACTGTATTCGGTCAAAACAAGGGTCGTGCCCTCGGCGGCGACGCGCTTGACGAGGCCGATGCCGCGAGCGAAGTAATCCGATACTTCATTCTCTCCCACCCTTCGCAGAATCTTGATCGCTTTGAATTTGCCCGCCGGGACTATGACCTCTTCTTCGCCCTCGACGGTGAAATTTATCGTGACGGGCGCTTGGGGCACGGTGGTCTGAAGCTCCTCGTGCCAGAAGACTTGCCTGAAGCTATAAGACCAGGTAGAGCCTTTCCTGCCGAGCGATTGCGCATCGGTCATGAAGACTGCTCCGGTTCCAAAGGTGTTTTCCACCTTGTTCAATTTGCCCTCTATGCGATTTTCGCTGTTCTCATGGAATATCTGTATTCGTCCGTCCTCGCAGGCGTACTTTCTGACCGTGAGTTCCGCCTTCTGCAAGCCCCCGCTTTTGTCGACGATGCGCGTTCTTTCGACGAAAACCTTGCGCCCCTCCTCTTCCGCCTCATCGACGACGACCGTGACATCATTCACAAGGCCGCTCGAAATAATGAGCGTATATCCCACCTGCGAGCCGGGCACGAGCGGATAGTATGGGTTGCAGGGTTTGAAATCCGGGTCCGGCGGCGCGGTGGGTTTGATGGGGTCCGGGGGTTTGAGAAACGCCGTCGCGTTGGTATTAGAGTTTGCATTATCGTTGGTATTGCCGTCAGGCTTCTCCCCATTGCACCCGCTCAGGGCCAGCGATGCAAGTAACGACAACGTGAGAGTAATTCTCATCAATCAGTGCTTCCTTTCAACTGTCGATTCAGGCCCGCGTGTAGAGACCATCTACCGCCAGGCCACACAAGTTATTAACATTTGCGAGGCATCTTCCGCAAGCGAGCCATCGGTCGCCCGGCATCAGCGGTTGCCGTCTTTTACGGATCACGAGCGAGCGGTTACGGCTCAAAAATGTTATCATTAGCGCATAAGTCAAGTGGGAGAAATGATTATGGCAAAGACCGACCTTTCAAAGTTACGCGAGGTTTTGCACGCGACGATAGTCGAAGTCGAGATGGCGATCGACAGCGAAACCTACCCGAATTGGACCGAAACCAAAGAGAACCTCTTGAGGGCCATAGAGATCGTGCGCAAACTCGAACGCGATCAATTGTGGTCCGTGTTTTCCAAAAAGAAATGATCCGGGAAGCAGCCGGTCCCAGTGAGAAAGATTCAAGCAGACCAGACGATGCAATACAGAGAGCTTCACGCCTGGGACTTGAAACCGTCCGAGGCCATCGAGTTGCAAAAGACGCTTCAGCAGCAGGTCAGAATCGAACCGCTCTACGCAGAGGTGGAAACGGTCGCGGGCTGTGACATCTCGTTCAATAAATTCTCAGACAGAATCTATGCAGGGATAATCGTACTGAAATTGCCCGGCCTTGAAATCCTTGAGCGCGCCACCGTCGTCACCACAGTGAGCTTTCCATACATACCGGGTCTGCTCTCTTTCAGAGAGACGCCTGCCCTTCTCGAAGTCTGGAAGCGTTTGACCAAGAGGCCCGATGTCGTGATGCTCGACGGCCAGGGACTGGCGCATCCCCGGCGATTCGGCATAGCCTGTCACTTCGGCCTGCTCACAGGCATCCCCGCAATCGGATGCGCAAAGACCGTGCTGGTCGGGAAATATCGGGAGCCTGACGAACGCGCAGGCAGCTATTCGCTTATGGAGCACAAAGGCGAGACGGTGGGCGCGGCGGTTCGCACCAAAGACCGTGTGTCGCCCGTCTATGTTTCGGCAGGCCATCTGATCGATCTATCGGGCGCGATCGCTCTCGCGCTTCGATGCGCCAGGGGCTATCGCGTGCCCGAACCCACGAGGCAAGCCCACCTGCTCGTGAACGCCCTGCGGCGGGATGAAGGAAGGCAAAAGTAAAAAGGTAAAAGGTAAAAGGAGCGATCTCTCACTTTTGTCTTTACTTCGAATGCCGATCTATTGCGGGCGGGTCGCGCCTACGGCCTGGATTCCGGCGGCCCAGATAACCGTATCGGCCATCATGTACAGGACATTATTTTCAGGGCCGCCGAACGTGAAATTCGCCACGCCGGGAGCGAGGATTTCACCGATCAATTCGCCGTCGAGGTTGAATACCTGAACGCCCGTAGCCGAAGAACTGTAGACGCGGCCCTCGGAATCCGTTTTCAGGCCGTCGGGAATACCTGGCGTCACCGCGGCGAACAAGCGATCATTCGTCAGCCGTCGGTCACTGACCACATCGAAAGCGCGTATGTGATGCGGCAGGTCGACGAAGTATGTGCCCGGACCCTGAATGGCCCCGCTGTCGTTTATATAGAGGACGGATTCATCGGGCGAAAACGCCAGCCCGTTGGGTTTATTGAATGAGTCGGCGACTACCGAAAGCCGGTCCTTCCGAGGGTCATAGCGATATACGTAATCGCCGATCATCTTGGCGGGTTTGAATCCCTGTAAAGCTCCATAGCCGGGATCGGTGAACCATATAGTGCCATCGCTTTTGACCACTACATCGTTGGGCGAATTGAATCGCAGACCGCGCCATTGATCGACCACCGTTTCCACATCACCGGTCTTCAAACCCATACGGCTGATTCCGGCCTGCGTCGATCTCGTCCCCTGTTCACATATAACCAATCGCCCTTCACGGTCGAGCGTCATACCGTTAGCCATGTTAGACTGGCCGCGAATAGTCGAAAGTGATGTCTGAGGCAGGGGATAGTGATCGCCGTCCAGAGATAGTCGTCTGATAGCGACCTGCTTGAATCCGGCTAAT
>JAKEHD010000807.1 GCA_022615215.1 Blastocatellia bacterium | reverse complement strand
AGCGACTCAGCATCCTGTTCGGCGAGGTATTTGAAGGCTTGATCGTAAGGTTTGGTGTTCATTCAAATCCCCCCGAAGAGCGGTTGGCGATGTGCTTGCCTTTCAATTGTGAACCGACTTTATGGAACCACACCGATGTACAACTGCTTGCAGGCGGGACGCCTGAGAAAGAAATCTTTGCGAGAAAGAAATAGCCGGGTTCACTTGATCTCGACGCGGTTGATCCGCCATTTCACCCTGCCTTGAAGAGGATCGTTTTTCAGCGCGGCCCCTCTCCGGTTCACTTCCAGTTCGAGCGTCTGTAGATTCCCATCTGGAAGCGAAAAGAGGCCCGAAACGGGCGAGCCTTCGCGGCTGAAGACGCGCAGTTCGACATCGCTCCAATCCATCTCCGATGTGCTCTGGGCCACTTTTATGTGCGGTATGACCGAGCCGCCCTTGACGAGCAAAATCACAGGGATTTGCCCGGCGGCGATTCGATGCCACTTCGCTCCTTCATAAGCTTTTCCGGTTTGATAATCTATCCACGAGCCGGGCGGAAGATATACATTGCGCTCTTTTGCTTCCTCGAACATCGGAGCCACGAGCAGGTCTGAGCCGAACATATACTCATCCTCGATGAACCACGAGGTAAGGTCGTCGGGATATTCGAAAAAGAGAGTGCGCAACATCGGATAGCCGCGCTCGGCGGAATGTTTCGATTGAGCGTAAATGTAAGGCATCAGCGAATACCTGAGATTCAAAGCACGGCGATATTCTTCGACGAATGCCTCATCGTATTCCCAGGGTTCTCTCGGAGGAGCGCCGTGCGCGCGCGTGTGCGAAGTGAGCACGCCGAACGCAAGCCACCTGTGATAGAGGTCTCGCGGAGCGCGCCGGACGAATCCTCCCGCGTCATGGCTCCAGAAGGTGAAGCCCGACAATCCGAGCGACAGCCCCGACCTGAGCGTTGCGGCCATGGCGGAATCGGTATTCTCAGCATCTCCGCCCCAGTGCAGAGGATAACGCTGACTCCCTGCCCATGCGCTTCGCGCCCATATAATCGACTCGCCTGTGATCTCTTTAGTGATATCGGCGACGGCTTTGTTGTAGCGCAAGGGGTAAAGGTTGTGCTCGTAGAGGCCCGTTTTGCCCGATGCATAGAGGCCGTTTGCCGGAGCGCCTTCTCCGAAATCGACCTTGATCGCGCCGACGCCCATCTTCAAAAGATCCGCAAGCAATCCTTGATACCATTTCACCGTCTCCGGGTTGCTGAAATCGAGCACGGCATCCTCGAACGGCAGCCTCCCGCCTTCATTGCGAACGACGTAGCCTTTCTCGACCGCTTCCTTGTAAATCTCGTTCTTGCTTGTGAAATATGTGTACTGCCAGAGGCTTATGCGGAAGCCCTGTTTCTTCAAATCCGAAATCATGCGGGCCGGGTCTCGGAAGCGCGACGCGGAAAATTTATAATCGCTCCGCCAGTCGGTCTCGAACCATCCGGTATCGAGATGTATGACATCTGTGGGTATCCGGTACTGCCTGAGTTTAGCCGCAACGTCGCGCACCTCGTCTTCGGATTTGTAAGTGATGCGGCTCATCCAGAAGCCGAAGGACCATAGCGGCGGAACAGGGCTGCGCCCCGTGAGCGCGGTGTATTCGGAAAGAATTTCTTTCGGGTTTCCAAGAAAGATGAAGAGATCGAGTTCCTCATCTCCGCTATAGATGACGTTATGTTGATCGAAGTATTTTCCGAAGTCGAATGTGACGGGCGCGCTCGTGTGAACGAACATTGCATAGCCGTTGCTGCTCATAAAAAACGGTATGGGCTTGTACATGATTTCGGCCTGCGTGCCCATGCCATCCCTCGTGTAAGCGTTGACCTTTTGTCCGCGTTTGTTCAAGCGCGTGAAGGATTCGCCGCACCCGAAAATTTTTTCGTCGGGCGAGAGTTGAAAAGTGGCTGCGAAGGCGCGGCTCAGATCGCCCGCGCGGCGAATGAAGGAGAACGGGACGGGATTATAAAACGTAGCCGGGTCGCCGAGAGTTTGCGTGCGCGTGAGGAGTCGGCCCGAACCGTCATAAAGCTCTATGTGCCAGGGGTCTTTTATGAGGCGCATCTGCCCGTGCGCGCTCGTGAAGGTTACGACCTTATCGGTCTGTTCGACCTTCCAGGAATTATCTCTCGGCGGGTCCGAGGCGAGCATAAGAGATGGCTCGTTACTCAAAGGCGCGGAGCGTGTCGTAAAACGCAGCCGAACGGTTCGAGGGCTGACGAATGTTATGGAAAAAGGCAAGGCCGGGTTTTCATCGTACTCGGTGCCCGGAAATTCCGTAGAGCGGCTTCGGGCGAGTCCCACATCGATCTTATTGAACGACAAAGAAGTTTGCCTCGTGTGCCTGGCCCATTCGAGCGACCCTGCGCCCGTTGCCGCGTCGAAGTGTACGACCCGGTTGCCGATAAAATAGACGTGTTCCATCTTCCAGAAATCCCGACTGACATCTACGGGGTCGCCCAGCACCTGGGCTTCGGCCGTGTTAGAAATGGAAAAGAGGCCCGCCAGGGCCAGAACGAAAAGCCTGAAGCAAACGATAAACTCTCTGCGTGTGAAATAGTACACTCGATTTTTCCTCCTTGCTTGATCGATACGTGGCATCATAGTGAGGTCGAACGGGGGATTCAAGCGAAAAGAAGTGGAATGCCGAAGAAAAAGGGAGACGAAGGGTATACGAAGAAAGGAATCTTTGAGCGATCTTGCTCCTCGTTCAGAGTTCAACCAACAGGGTTGCTGGCGGTCGAATCAAGCAAGCTAAAGCTTGAACTCTGAGCTTCATCTCTCTCCCAATCTCGTGTGGCTCGATTTAGCGGCGACTAGATTCACCGGTCTTGTGTATGAAGCTCGTGAACGCTGAGGAGAGAGATAGTGGTAGGGATGCCGTTATCGACGGCGACCTTCAAGAGGGCTTGATAATACCTGGGCGGGCCTGAAGGGCCTGCCATCTGTTGCAAGCGGTCATTCAGGGTTTTGAGATAGTCGGAGCTTGTAGCATATTCGGCTGCGGCCTCTGTGCCCTCGCTGTGAATGCCTGCGACCACCATCACAGTGTTCCTGTAAGAGAGGTTCGGCTTGACGGTGATCAGCCCATAGTCTTCGATAAGCTTTCCCTCGCTGTCGAATTTAGGGCCGTATTCTCTCTCTTCGCCGGGCTGCGGGTTGGTGTTCTTTATGGTCGCGCTTGGGGTATAGATGAAATCCTCTTTGATCGGCAGTTTGCCCGACCACTCGTTCACCCACACGCTCCCAAGTAGTATTACGTTGTGATTCTTAAGGTCTTCGGGGCTGACCGTGCGGCTCTGCTTGAGCAGCGGGCTGCGGCCTGCCGTGCGAAAGACATCTGTGATGCGGGCCAGCCCTATGGCTTCGCCCATTCCTGTGAACTCGTCTGTGCAGAGAATGAGATGACCGGGACCATGCTTGATCATGAACTTGTCGCCGACGGCTTTGTTTATATGATCGATCTGCTCAGGAGAGAGAGTTATGGATTTCTCGATCAGCACATCGGCATCCATCGGGTTTGTGAAGCGATAAACAGTCGGATTGCTCAAAATCAGAAGCGTCTGGTCTACATCGCTCAGAAAGGGTTGCCAGACCGAACCGAATTTATCTGTTTGTCTCTGCGAAGGAGAATCGAGAATCTGCTGGCGCATGCTTCGGTTGGACAGGGCCAGCAGAGCCGTAACGACTGTCAGCAGCGCAACCACGATGCCGAGGGCTATCACCCATTTTCTATCTTTCGACACCCTTGCAGGCAGGCTGGCGGTTGATGCTTCCACAACCTGCGGGTTGGCATCGTCGTTTTCCTGATTGTTGTAGCAAAATAGAAATGTCCCCTGAAAAACTATTTAGAAATGTCCCCTTTGCTATCAATGTACACCCCAAGGAGGGTGTACATGAAAGATCATTTCT
>JAKEHD010000806.1 GCA_022615215.1 Blastocatellia bacterium | reverse complement strand
TTGTCTAAAGCTCAGAGTACAGCCTTTAGGCTGCCGCAGCACGCTAAAGCGCGGACTCTGAACTTCCCCAGGAACTTTCATTTTGCCCCGCGCGCAGTATAATCTGTAGTCGAAGAAAGATCAGCTATCAGCTTTCAGGCGGCGGCGAAAAGCCCCCTTTCTCATGCCCGATGCCAGAATATAGAGCTTGCCGACAAAGCCGATCGTGGGCCTGCGCCGGAACACATCATAACCGTTCTTCTCCAGGGAATCGAGTATGCGAGTTCCCCCTAGCCAGACGGCCCTGAGTTCGAGGCCGAGCCTGCCGGGCACCGAAACACAAAGCGGTTTCCCCTGCTCGAAAAGCGCGCGCGCGCGCGCCACTTCCATTTGCATCAATCGGCGAAAGCCTTCCGTCGAGCGGCGGCTTTGCAGGTCTTCTACAGTGAGATCGAATCGCTCAAGGTCACACGCGGGTATATAGATTCTGTCTTTGTCGAGATCGATAGCGACATCCTGCCAGTGATTCGTCAACTGAAGGGCCGTGCAAATGGAGTCGGCCCATTCGTGCAATTGATTATCGCGATGACCGAACAGCAGAAGTATCAAACGGCCTATGGGATTGGCCGACCGGCGGCAGTAATCCATCAGTTCGTCGAAGCTCTCATAACGTCGAACCGTCACATCCTGAATGAAGGCGGAAATCAGGTCTTCGAAGAGTTCACCGGGCAGACCGAATTGCGCGCAGGTCTCTGAGAGAGCGATAAAGATCGGGTGAGCAACGCGCCCCTCGAAGGACTCCCGGAGCAACGCGCGCCACTCTTCCAAAAGCCGCAGGCGCTCACCCTCGCTGTGGCCTTCCCTATAGCCTTCGTCCGCGAGATCGTCCGCCGTCCTTGCGAATGCATAAATCGAGTGGAAATGTTTTCGCAGGGGTTTTGGAACGAGCAGAGAGCCTACGGGAAAGTTCTCGTAATGCGAGCGCGCTATCTGCTCGCAGTAGCGATAAGCCGATTCGCTCGACCACGCGCGGGCGGTTATATGCGTCCCGTGTATAACCTCAGCGAGCGCGCCTGATTTGTATTGTGCCGCCGTGTTCATCCGTCAATGTCAGGGGCGTTTGGAAGGATGAGGGATGAAGGATGAAGGATGAACCTGACACTTCGCTCTAGTTTTCATCCTTCTCACCGAAGCCTTCATCCTTTCCGAATCCCTGTTTCTTTCAAAGCCTAAAGTATATGGGGTTTCGAGTTTTGAAGAAAGTGCGCGGAGAGAGCGGGCAAAAGGAAAACCGGCGGCCGGGGGCGGCTTCCACGTAGAGCCACTCAGGGCAGACGTATAGAAAAGGCCGCGCAAAGATTTCCTTCTTATAAAGATTTCTTTCTTACTAAAAATTTCTTTCTTCGCGCGTTTCAGGTGTGCGATTTCGCGCTGCTTGATCGCACACCTGCCCGTAAACGACTTGGCCGGTCGCCTGGAAAGCGGGGATTGATTCGATTATTTATAAGGACCGATATGGGCTTGACTCTCGGTCCTCGAAAGAAATCCTTCAATGCCCGACGGCAGCAGCCGAGGGTTTGGACAATGCCTTCCCCATCGACACTTTTTGCATGTGCGTCGCGCAAGATTTATTCAGAGCCTCGTCCACCAGAGGCTCTACGAGCTTTTCATTCTTGCGGCATACGGTCGACAATTCGCTGACGACCAGATACCGCGCCCTTTCGAGCATCCTCTTTTCGCGGAATGAGAGAGGCTTGTTCAGCGATAAATAAGTGAGGGTCTTCAAGACCTCGGCTACGTGAAAAATGTCCCCCGTCTTCATCTTCTCCAGGGAATGCTTATATCTGTCTTTCCAATCTACCGGGGGATTAGAGAAGTCCGACGAAAGGGCTTCGAGAAGCCTTTCGCACTGGCTGGTTTTGATAGGCGGCCTCAACCCGATTTCAACCGCATTCGCTATTGGCACCATGACGGTCGATTCGGTCGCCTTTAATCGCAGCAGGTAAAAACTGTTCTGTGCGCCTTGAATTTCGGTGGTGGTAATGCTCTCAATTACGCCTATCCCGTGATTGGGGTAGACAACTTTCTCGCCTACTTTGAAGCTCACAGACACCTCCTTAAATCATCCTTTGAGCGTAATCAGGTCCCAAGACATAGGACTTGACGGGGCAACTACCCTTATACATAAAAAGTTCTCTTAATTGACGACGAGGCGCGAACCAGACCCGTCTGTCGGGAGGGTGGTTGAATAGGATGGGCAAGCCCGATTTTTGAATCGCTTATCTTGTCCATACCCTCTTGTGCAACTGTCCGCAACACCGAGTTTACAATAGCCGCAAGAAACAGGTCAAGCTGCGCATCGCTCAAAAAACGGTTTCGCAACATTTTTGTAACGACTCATAGCGGCTATACTGCGCGCAGGAAGAATCGAGGGTTTCCCTCAATTCCCTGTATGCAGAAACGCTTGCAGGCAGGATGCCTGCGCTCCCAGGAAAAACTGTCATTTTACCCCGCGCGCAATATATAGAGCATGCCTTCCGTAAGTCGAGCCATTGCCTCTGGCATTCGAGCAGGTGAGGGCGGCTCGCCATCTGAAAGAAACTCATTGCACGAATCGATTTCGCCGGGGGCGAAGGCTTGGATTTCGGCCCCCGGCTTTAAAGGCTCAGGGCATGGTGATGGTGATGATGAGCGAACGTCGCATGGGACCGCGCCCTTTTCGCATGACTTTCATTACGACCTCGTCGCCCGTATCGAGGTCTTGCGTCAGGCGCCGGAAATCCTCAAGCGAAGTTACCTGCTTGTAGTTGACCTCTGTGATTATGTCTCCGGCCCTGACGGGTTCGTCAGCGGTTGCGGCGAGGCTGCCGCGTTCTACAGCCGTCACTATCGCCCCGCGGACGCCTTCGAATCCGTTCCTTTTGGCTTCATCGGGAGTAAACGTCCTGGCTCTTATGCCCATAGTCGGTTTGACGCCCGGTTTATCGGAATCTTCTTCATCCGGGTCGGGTATGCCGCGCGGGTCGAAGGGAAGCTGGCGGATGTCGAGTGAGTTTTCGTCGTCTTTCCGCTCTTCGAGTTTCACCACGGCCGTGTGGCGCGCGCCGTCGCGAACGTACTCGACATTGGCGAGGCTGCCTATGGGAGACGCGGCTATTTTGCGGATCAACTCGCGGCTGTTTTTAACTCTGGTTCCGTTCACGCCGATTATTATATCGCCGCTCTGAATGCCGGCGCGGGCGGCGGGGCTGTCATCGCTCGACAAACGCTTCACCCGCACGCCCTCATTTTCGGGAATCTTATTGAGTCGGGCCAAATCCGGCGACACAGGGTCGAGTTCTATGCCGAGAAAGCCGCGCCGGACCCGGCCATGAGCCACGAGCTGGTTGTAGACATCCACGGCAGTGGCCGAAGGCATGGCGAAGCCTATGCCGTTGTAATATCCTGTGGTTGTGGCGATCTGAGTGTTTATGCCGACTACCTCGCCTGCGAGGTTGACGAGCGGGCCGCCTGAATTTCCGGGATTGATCGCGGCATCGGTCTGTAGGAATTGCTGAAACGGAGTCGAACTGCTGCCGGTATCGCGGTCCTTGGCGCTGATGATGCCTGCCGTGACGGTCTGCTCCAATCCGAACGGAGAGCCTATGGCAAGCACCCAATCGCCGACGTTGAGTTTGTCGGAATCGCCCATTCGGCCGACGGGCAGGCCCTCGCGCGATTCGATCTTTATGACCGCAAGGTCTGTAAGCCTGTCACGTCCGATCACCTTTGCGTCGTACTCGCTGCCGTTCTGGAGCCTGACCCTTATCTTGTCGGCGCGCTCCACGACATGAGCATTGGTCAGTATGAATCCGGCTTCATTGACTATCACCCCCGACCCCGTTCCCTCGCGCGCATAGACGGTGCGCTCTCGTCCCTCGGTCACTTTGATATGGACCACGCTCGGTTCGACCTGCGCGGCAACGCGCGCGAAAGCCGATGACAGAGAATCGGGGCTTAGAGGAGTATGATTTATCATCAGGCGATTATCATCAGACCCGGCTCCCACTATCCCACGAACTATCGCGCCGATCGCTATGCCCAGAAAGAGGCAACAAAGCGCCACAAGCATCATTATCAAGCGGGTGCGCCCCGTTCCCACAGCGATCTCGTTGCGACCGACCATCACGTCTTCGCTTCTTTCCATTATCTCTTTTCCTCCCAACCAGAGTCTTGCATTCGAGGACCAATACTTGAGGCCGATACCTTACAGGCCATATCGCCGTCCGTGATAATCAACCCCACAGAACGTAGTGGCTGACCGAGATTATACCAGAGGGCCATTCGTCGTTTCTAGCCCCTCGGGAAATGTTGACCGACAGACGCGCGAGAAAACTTTCATCTTTCGTTTCGAAGCGGGAGATATTCGGGCGATTGTTTCTATTGCCGGTTTGTCATTAGAATGATGGCGGCGATCAAACCGGGCGGTTCGATCATAAAATACCGACTCGCGGAGCGACATTGGCGATAAAGGCGATCTCTTTCGATTTCTGGAACACGCTCTTTACGGAGCGACCGGGCGGCTTCAGACTATATAAGCAGCGCCGACTGCGCTTGCTCCGCGAAGCGGTGTGCGCGCAAGGCAACTTCACCGATGCCCAGTTGGAGCGGGCGTGTTCGATCGAGGCAGAGTCTCATCACCACCTATGGATCGAGGAACACCGCACGCTCACGGCGGCCGAACGTCTGGGCAAGATACTGGAGCATCTCGAAATCCGCCTTCGCGATGAGGTGAGGGCCGACATTGTAAACGCTTTCGAGGAGGGCATACTCGAATACCCGCCCGTGCTTGTGGAAGGCGCTCGTGAGACCGTAGAACGACTGGCCTCGCGCTACAGGCTCGCTATAATATCGGACGTGGGATTTTCGCCCGGCCGCGTATTGAAAGAGTTGCTCGGACGGGCCGGACTCCTCGGCCTGTTCGACTCGCTGGTATTCTCAGACGAAGCGGGCCGCTCGAAGCCTCACCGCGAAGTGTTCGAGCGCACGGCGCGCTCGCTCGGCGCGCACCCGGCGGAGATAGTTCACATAGGCGACCTCGAACACACGGACATACGGGGCGCGAAGATGGCCGGTTATCGCGCCATAAGGTTTTCGGGCGTAACTCCCATGAACGAAGA
>JAKEHD010000805.1 GCA_022615215.1 Blastocatellia bacterium | reverse complement strand
TAGGTTGCGGCGCTGAAAAAGGTTCATTTTATCCCGCGCGTAGTATATATCTCCGCTCAAAATTGTCATTTCATCCCGCGCGCAGTATAGATTATGGAATCGTCTGGATAATTTTCGATGGTCTCACCCTACTGAGATGTCTGCCCAAACCGTAAGAAAAATAGCTTGGTCTTCTCTGCTGGTGCAGTTGCCTTTGATGGCAACGATCGTCGTATTACTATGGCGCTTCATCTACCCGGACAGTATTGAAGAAGCAGTATTTTATGGAGTGGCGGCCTATCTCGCTTACTCCTTCGGCTCAAAGGCAATGCTTTTGTCGCATCACCGGCAAGGGATATCGCTGATAAATCAGGAATCGTTTCAAGAGGCCATCCGCGCATTTCAGGCGAGCTATGCCAGATTCAGCAGATGGCCCTGGCTCGATAGATTCCGCTTCTTAACCCTGCTTGATTCAAGTGCCATATCGTACAGAGAGATGGCATTGTGCAACATTGCATATTGCTATCTTAGGCTCGGACAAACCGAACAAGCGCAGGAATATTACAGAAAAGCACTGAGCCAGTTTCCTGAGAGTGAGTTGGCTGAACTCGGTCTCAGTGAAGCGTCTAAAGAATAGAATAGATCGGCTTTCATATTGAATGACAATTCAACGCTTATTCTATGTGCAAGTCATCGATCGACGACGCCAAGTTTCAATTCACCCCTGAACCGGGTAGAATTACAGGACAGTTAAAATCAATCACTGTATAGAAAGGGGACCGCCTATGAAACCCGCAAGAATTTTTCGTCCTTCACTCCTTCTCCTGATCGCGCTTTTCGTCTCCGCTTACGGCTTCGCGCAGGAGAAAACTCTTACGCCAGAGTTGATACTTTCCATAAGGACCATCACCGATGCACAACTTTCGCCCGACGGCAGCAACATCGTGTTTCAGGTTTTCAGAACCCCACACGAGACGGAAAAACCGGGCACGGCGATAAGCGAAATCTGGATGATGCCCACGAAGGGCGGCCAGGCTTATCGCTTCACCTATAACGATAGGAACGACCGCGCGCCTCAGTGGTCGCCCGACGGCAAACAGATCGCCTTCTTGTCTCAACGCGGCGACGCGGGCCAATATCAAATCTACATAATAAGGCCCGGCGGCGGAGAGGCTATGCCGCTTGCCAGCGCCGAAAATTCCGTCAGCGCATTCAAGTGGTCTCCCGACGGAAGCCGAATCGCTTACATCTCGACCGATGCCAAAACCAAAGAAGAGCTTCAGGCCGCGCGCGAGGGGCGCGACTGGATAATCGCAGACCACAATTATAAACACGCGCGCTTGTATACAATCGACCTGAAGACCAAGGGGACGAAGCGCGTCTTGAAATCGGATATGACCGTGCAGGATTTCGACTGGTCGCCCGACGGCCGAAAGTTTATCCTCGCGGCCACCGATACGCCCACAGTCGATGACGGCTTCATGAATAGAAAGCTCATGACGGTCTCTTCCGAAGGCGGCGAACCTCGATTGCTCACGGAGACGAAAGGCAAGCTCAACTCTCCGCGATGGTCTCCCGACGGGAAGTGGATAGCCTGGCTTGGCGCTACGGCGATGAAAGACCCCTTTGCGGGCAGCGCGTTCGTCATTCCGGCAGCGGGCGGCGCGGCTGAAAACCTTCTGAAAGGCTACGAAGGCACGACCACAGGATTGGACTGGCAGCCGGGCAAGCCTGCAACGATTGTCTTTTCGAGCATCGAGCGACAACAGAACGCCGCCTATACGATCTCTATGGCAGATCGCAAACGCGAGCCGCTTCTGACTCAAGCCATCATTCACGGATCGAGTCCGAGCTTCAGCCGCGACGGCCGATGGATGGCTATCTCGGCAAACACTCCCGCGCACCCGAATGAGATATTTTTCGGCGAGGCCGCAAACAAACCGCTCAATCGCCTGACTACGTTCAATCCTCAACTGAATGGCGTGGCGCTCGGCGAGCAAGAGGTCGTCAAGTGGAAGAGCACGGACGGCTGGGAGATAGAAGGCGTCCTTGTGAAACCCGTAGGGTATCAAAGAGGGGTTCGCTATCCGACCGTTATGCAACCTCACGGCGGTCCCGAAGGAGCGGACATGAACGGCTGGCTTGGGAGCTATTCGCGTTGGGGCCAGATGCTCGCGGGCAAAGGCTACGCGACCTTCTATCCGAATTATCGCGGCAGCATAGGGCGAGGCGTGAATTACTCTATGGGCGATCATCGCGACCTGATGGGCAAGGAGTTCGAGGATATGCTCACAGGGATAGACCATCTCGTAAAAGAGGGCATCACCGACCCGAACCGCGTTGGCGTCGGCGGAGGAAGCTATGGCGGATACACCTCTGCGTGGGCCGCGACATTCGCAAGTGAACGCTTCAAGGCATCCGTTGCATGGATGGGCATATCGAACTGGTACAGCATGACCGGAACGTCCGACATATTCCTTGAAAACTCCACCGTTCACTGGGACGCGATTATGTACGACAACTACGAGTTGTATCTCGAACGCTCGCCGATTCGGCACATCAAGAAGGCGAACACTCCCACGCTGATAATTCATGGGGGGGCAGACCCTCGCGTCCCCATAGGCCAATCGCAGGAGCTTTACACCGCCCTGAAGTGGAAAGGCGTGCCGGTGGAGTTCGTCACTTATCCCCGCGAAGGTCACGGGGTCGGAGAGCGAGCGCATCAGTTGGATTTCATGCAGCGCGTCGCGGGCTGGTTCGATAAGTATCTCAAGAACGGCGCTAATTAGTTGAGCAGTGATCAGTGGTCAGTAGAACGCGGCCACAGAAACACACAGAAACACACAGACCGTTTCCATACTGATAGCTGATAGCTGATGGCTGAAGACTGAATATTCACGAGGCGCATTATGGCTGTTTATGTTGAAAAGAGCGGGCCGGTTACGACCGTGATCCTGAGCCGCCCGGAGGTACGAAACGCCGTTGACCGCGAAACGGCTGAAGCCCTGAGTGAAGCGTTTCGCGCATTCGACGCCGACGAAGAATCACGGGTCGCCGTGCTCTATGGCGATCACGGCAATTTCTGCGCGGGGGCCGACCTCAAAGCGATTTCAAAGGGGCGCGGCAATCGTGCTGAGGCGACGGGTGACGGGCCTATGGGACCGACTCGCCTGCGGTTGCAAAAGCCCGTCATAGCGGCCATCGCAGGTTATGCCGTAGCCGGAGGGCTTGAGCTTGCGTTGTGGTGCGACCTGCGTGTTATGGAAGAGACGGCCGCACTCGGCGTATTTTGCCGCCGATGGGGAGTGCCCCTGATCGACGGCGGGACCGTGAGATTGCCGCGTTTGATAGGTCTCTCCCGCGCGCTCGATTTGATACTCACGGGGAGACCGGTCGCTGCGCGCGAGGCTCTGGAGATGGGTCTTGCAAATCGCGTGGTGCCTGCGGGGAAGGCGCGCGAAGAGGCGGAAAAACTTGCGCGTGAGATAGCCGAGTTTCCGCAAATCTGCATGCGTGGAGACAGGCTGTCTGCTTATGAGCAGTTCTATATGAGTTTTGACGAGGCGATGGCTAACGAATTCAATCGTGGGCTTGCGGCACTCGCGGCAGAATCCGTTGCCGGAGCGAAACGCTTTGCCAGGGGCGCGGGCCGTCATGGGGCTTTCAGAGAGAGTGGAGATGAGAGCTTGACGGGTGATGAGTGAATCGGGTTAGCTTCCGTTCTCGACCAACCGTGACCAGAATTCAATATGTTTGATTTCACCCGTCAGACTGTATTCGCTCCGGTCAAAGTAATATCTAAACTCGTTCTCAAGGTAGTCTGCAAGGTCAGAGCCGTAGTAGATAATATCTGTCTGGTAGACAGAAAATACCGGGTTGCCGACCTCATTAGGTCTGTCGGGAATGTAGCGATGAATGTAAATGGGAATGAGAGCGGGAGCACTCTCAACCGCTTTTTTTGCTGTTGCAAAAGCCTCATCAAGAGACTCCGGTTGCTGACCCCATTCTTCCAGCCAGAATGAACTATTCTCGATGTCGAAGCAGATTCCCTCGTAGGGCCATAAAAGCCTATTTGCTATTTCATCCTCGGTAGCATCACGCCAATCGACAAATCCATCCGAGATAGGAAGAGCGAACATTAAGAACTCTTTTAAGTCAGGAGGAAACTGAAAGCGATACTTCTCTTGTATGCTCTCGATTTCGGACTCCGACAATCCGTGAGCGAAAAGAACACCTGCCTGCTCAAGGGTATTCTTATAATAATCGAGGTCCATAACTTCTCGGTTTCATTGCGAACTATCAATCGCTTCATTGAGCGAGCCGGTCCTATATCCTTCCAGGTCCAGAGCGACATATTTGAAACCCAGCGCCTTCAATGCGGCAGACATCTGCGCGGCCATTTCAGGATTAAGCGCGCGCGCCATCTCACATTCTGCGACCTCTATGCGGGCTATGTCACCGTGATGGCGCACCCGGACCTGGCGAAAGCCCAGTTGCTTGAGAGCGATTTCCGCTTTATCCACCATTGAGAGTTTCTCAATCGTCACCACCTGCCCGTAAGGCACGCGCGATGACAGGCACGCCGATGCAGGCTCGTTCCATGTGGGCAGTCCTGCGCGGTGCGACCTCTCGCGTATGTCGGCTTTTGTCATTTCGCATTCGAGAAGCGGCGAGCGCACCCCGCGTTCTCGTGCGGCCTGACGGCCCGGACGGTAATCCACAGTGTCATCGGCATTCGTGCCGTCGCATACAACCTCGAATCCCCGCAAACGGGCGAACTCTTCCAGCTTCGAATAGAGTTCCGACTTGCAGTAGTAACAGCGGTTCGGCGGATTGCTCGTATAGTTCGCGTCCTCGAATTCCTCTGTGAATATTATTTCGTGACGAATGCCGAACTCGCCGGTGAGGCGGTCGGCCATCTCGCGCTGAAAGGTCGGATAAGAGGCGCTCTCGCCCGTGACGGCAAGCGCCCGCTCTCCGAGTTCGCTCGCTGCGATGTAGGAGAGATATGCGCTATCTACGCCGCCCGAAAAAGCGACTATCACCGAGCCGTAGCTTCGAAGGAGCGCGCGAAGTCGCAACTCTTTCGCTTCCGGCGATGTTGTTTTATCGAGGCTACTAGGCAAAAACTGAAACTCCATGCGGCTAAAGCCGATGGTATCTTTCTTCTTCGTTGCGTTCATTTATTGCTTTTCTTGCGGCCGGCTATATAGTCCTCAGCGAATTTTTTCAAAGCCGGACTCCTGAGACCTATCTGTGTCGCCTCTTCGAGGGCCTTGTCTTCGGGCCACCCTTGCTCAACGACTCTGTAGATCATAAAGAAAGCTCCTACGCGATTCGCGCTGCCGCAGTGAATCATCATCGGGTGATTGGCTGTGTCTTTAACCGCTGAGAGGAACTGATCGGCGAGTTCCGGCTTGAGCGCGTTGCCCGCTACGGGGATGCTTATGTAGCGCATGCCCGCTTTTTCGACAAGCTCGCGCTCGCGCGTAAGATCTATCTCGGATTCGGTGCGCAGGTTCAACACCGAGCGATAGCCGTTCTCGGCGATCTTGCCGAAAGCCTGTTCGGAGGGCTGGCCCGCTGCGGCGAAGTTCTCGTTTATGCATAACAGATTCGGCACGTCGCCTTTGAGAGATTGCTCGATCTTACTGAGCCGCTCATCCTTCTGCTGCCAGGGAGCCGCAAGTGAAAACGATGAAAACAGAATCAAAACAGTCATTAGCGAAATACATTTTTTCATGGCTGAATCCTCATTTACGATTTATCGGGTCTCCGAAGGAGTATAGCATCTGATGACGCAAGTTGGAATTTCTGACGCCCTCGATTCGAACCACAGATCACACATTGCGCAGGGGTGCTGGGGTGCTGGGGTGCTGGCTTCACTGCCTCTATGGTTCCCCCGCTCCCCTGCTCCCCCGCTCCCTTGCTCCCCTGCTCCCCTGCTCCCCCGCGACCACGCCCCCCTGCTCCCCCGCGACCACGCTCCGCTGCCGGACAACGGACGACGGACAAATTTGATATAATTCCCTGCGCGAGGATTGCTTACAGATGCCACTGCATACGGTCGAAGCGTTC
>JAKEHD010000804.1 GCA_022615215.1 Blastocatellia bacterium | reverse complement strand
GTGAGAGGCCCCTGTCGCAGCCAAAGCGCCGCCGCTGGCGGCGCACTCCAAATAAGATTCTATGCTGAAAAAGTTTCATTTTACCCCGCGCGCAGTATAATTCATCATTCATAGCGAAGCGCCACCATCGGGTCAACCCTCGTCGCCCGGCGCGCAGGAATATAACACGCGAGCAGGGCCACAAGTACCAGCAAGAGAGCGACCGCCGCAAACGTCAACGGATCCGTCGCGCTTATGCCGAAAAGCAAAGTCGTCATCAACTGTGTCAGGCCGACGGCTCCCGCGAGGCCGAGCGCGACTCCGCCCGCCGATAGCAAAAGTCCCTGTTTCAAAACGAGCTTTATCACATCGCGCTTCTGCGCGCCCAACGCCATGCGCACGCCTATTTCATGCGTTCGTTGTGCGACCCCGTAAGATATGACTCCGTATATCCCCACCGCCGCAAGTATCAACCCCACGCCCGCGAAGATGGCTATGAGCAACATATTGAAACGCGGGCGGGCGACCGAACGTGACATAACCTCTTCCATAGTTCGAATGTTTGCGAGCGGGATGTCCGCATCGAGCGCGCGAACTTCGTTTTTGACCGACGAGATGAGGCTTAACGGATCGACCCGCGTGCGAATGACGAGCGAGGCGAGGCGGCGCGGAGCCTGAGCGTTGGGTAAGTACATTTGAGGATAAGGCGCAGCATCCAGCCCTTCGTGCTGTACGTCTTTGACGATGCCTGTGATCTTCAACCACGGGCCGGTTTGCGGATCGTTGAGCGTTATCTCCTGTCCGATGGGGTCTTCGCCCGGCCAGTAGCGGCGGACCATCGTCTCATTGATAATCACGACTCCGGGGGTGTCTGCGCGGTCGCGCGCGGTGAATCGTTCGCCTCTCACGAGAGGGATTCCGATGGTGGAAAAATAGTCGGGACTTGCAAAATAAGTCTCCGCATCGACGACCTGATCGGGCGGCGGCGCGGGGCGGCCCTTGACGGCGAAGGCCAGGAAGTTACCTCCTCCTCCAAGTGGAAGCGAGTCTATAGTGCCGACCGATTCCACGCCCGGAAGGGCAGAGATTCTTTCTATCATTTGATCGTAGAAAGCCACTATCTTCGGATCATCCGAGTAGCTTGCGCGAGGCAGGAGGATTTGTGTGGTCAACAGGCGGTCAGGTTTGAAGCCGGGGTCTACGCCCTGCAATCTCATGAAGCTCCTTACCATCAATCCCGCGCCTACGAGAAGCACGAGCGCAAGCGCGATTTCCGCTACGACGAGCATATCGCGCAAGCGTCCACTGCCCCGGCCTTCGGTCGCGCTCCGCCCGCCTTCCTTGAGCGACTCGCCGAGGTTCGGATTGGCCGCGTGCAGGGCAGGCACGAGTCCGAAGACTATACCTGTCGAGAGAGAGACCGCGAGCGTGAAGGCGAATACCTGCCCGTTCAGACTGACCTCATCAAGGCGAGGGAGATTGCTCGGACTGAGCGCGACCAGAACGTCGAGTCCCCACAGCGCGAGCAAGAATCCAAGCAGCCCGCCGACTAAAGCGAGCACCACGTTCTCAGTCAAAAACTGGCGCACGAGCCGCCCGCGCCGAGCGCCAAGCGCAGAGCGGACGGCTATCTCCTGCCTGCGAGCCGCCACGCGCGCAAGCAATAAATTGGCTACATTCGCGCAGGCTATGAGCAGAAGAAAACCGACCGCGCCCATCATAAGCCATAACGCAGTCTTCACATCTCCGACGAACCTTTCGTGAAGCGAGACCAGGCGAGCGCCCCATCCCGCATTGGCTCCGGGATATTGTTCGGCCAGCCCTGCGGAGATCGTGTCCATCTCCGCCTGTGCCTGCTCTATGCTCACACCGGGTTTGAGCCGCGCGACGACGCCGAGGAAATCGCTGCGCCGTCCGTCCTGCGCAGGATCCATAGGCAGAGGCATCCACATCTCAGGCGGACTGGCAAGTCCAGGACGTGGATGCGTGAACCCCGGCGGCAGCACTCCGACCACTGTAGTGGGATTGCCGTTGAGCGTGATAGTCTGACCTATCAGATTCCTGTCAGCGCCGAAACGTCGCTCCCAGAGAGACTGACTCAGGATAACCACGCGCGGCTTGCCCGGAGTATTTTCGTCGGGCAGGAAATCGCGGCCGAGCAGGGGAGGTGTTCCTAGAACGGAGAAGATATTGGCCGAAACGTAAGCGCCCGGAAACCGTTCGGGTTCGCCCGCGCCTGTGAGAGTGGCTATAGTATTGGCGAAAGCCGTCATATCCTGAAAGCTCTGGTTCTGCGCCTTCCAATCGAGGAAGTTCGGGACCGAAACCGCTTCATTAAATATGTCGCTGGAGGGATTGCTATCCCATATCCATACGAGTTGATCGGGGTTCGAATAAGGCAGAGGACTCAGCAGTACTGCATTGACGACGCTGAATATGGCGGTGTTTGCGCCTATGCCTAATGCGAGAGCTATGACGGCCACGAAAGTAAATCCGGGCCGCTTCATCAACATGCGAACGGCGTATTTAAGGTCTTGAAAAAGGGTCTCCATTATTCTTCTCCATTGCTTGCCTCGCGCCCTCGGGCGCAAGCGGTTGATGTGAAATGAACAGTATTCTCCGCAAAGCACAAGAACAAACATCGTGCCGCAGAAAGCGGACGGCGTAAAGCTTTAAATAATGGAAGATAAGAAAGAGGTGATCGGCGATTCGGTCATTTGCGTGTTCGTTTGTGGAATCGTGATGTGTCGAAATCGAGATTTTGTCCGTGGTCCGTGGTCCGTAGAACTTCTTGACCACAGTGGAAGGCAGGGCCTTCTACAGACACAGGTTTCTCAGATAAACTCTTCGGCTATCTGTGTGATCTGTGGTTGATCTTCCGACAACGGACAACGGACGAATCGCGGGGCTATTTTCGGAGACGGTGCTATAGAGACTTTGCGAGAGATCGGCGGAAAATCTCAGACACCGGTGAGCACTTCCGCTACAGTAATGATCCTGGGTAGCTTCAATGCCCGGTGTGGATCGGATAGATTCTGCACCATTTCTGCAAAGCGACCATCGATCTCCAGGTATCTTGTATGGAAATTGGCAGCCAGTTTCAGATCGTTGGTTACCACTGCATCGATGCCGGCTTTCTGTAAGTGTACGTCCACGCCGAAACTTCCATAGGCAATCATGACGGCGTCTTCGGGCGAGAAGGCGAATCCTCTCAAGCGCCTTGCCCATCGGCGCAGATAACGACCTTTGTTCAGCGTCTGTGTGTCATTCAGGATAGCTGCGGCGAAACGTGCAGGACGCCTTTGCAGAATATTAGCCGTTTGCTGTGTGATACACATCCGCGATGCAAACGTACTGAGATGAGCGAAAGCTCTTGACGCTTCGACCTGCTGCGGCGTCGGCGGGAGACCGAACGCCAGCCGTACCCGGAATTCATAGATACGCCGAATGACGCCTTTGTCAAACAGAACGTTCTCCGGTTGGAAGCTCAATTTCGTCTCCCTCTGCTTCGACCTCTAACGACTCAGCGTATTCATTCCAAATCGCGTCACGTTCCTCTTCGCTCAAGGATTCGTACTCGCGGGCTTCAGCCTGAGCGAGTTTGCGTTCTTCCTCAGTCAAACTGTTCCACCATTCCAGCGTCTTCGGATCAATCGTGTTCGGATATACGAACAACCCGCCCGTCGTCTCCACCAGGGTGAGTTCATCTCCGGGACGCAAGCCCCGCTTATGAATCACTTCCGGCGGAATGACGACTTTTCCGTCAGCATCAACTATCAATCTTTCCATCGAAGTTATACCTCAACAGCCTCAAATTGCAGTTGCAATCCTCATCATTGGATTCCAGCAACCTGATTATACTCTTTAAGCGAATCGGAAACATCCTCCGAGCGACATCTTAACTGTGCTGGACTCTCACTTGAACGACTGCGCGGCGCGGGACTGGAAAAATACTGCCGATGCTGATATAAAAGCGGCGCACCAGTGGACGAAGAAAGAAATCTTTAGAAGAAAGAAATCTTTATCGGATTACCCGCTCACTGCTCACTGAAAAGGAGACCTTAACTATGATGGTCGTTCCCTCTCTTGCCAGGCGTTTGCTTCTGATCGTCGCTCTTCTTTCATTGATAATATCGGGCGCGTCGGCCCAGGTAAAAACTCAGGAGATGGATGAGGACTTCGCCCGCTCGGTCAAAGAGTGGATCACGAAGCCTGAGTTCATCAGCCCTCTTGTAGATCATCTCCCTAAAGTACACGGCATTCCTTCGCCCAAAGACGTGCTCGGTCATCACATCGGAGCGCCGAACAAGCTGACCTATTACGCCGAAGCCGTGAATTACTATCGCCAGCTTGCAGCAAAGACGCCGCGAGTCAAAGTCTTCACAATAGGCAGGACCGACGAGGGGCGAGAAATAGTCGTGGTCGCCGTTGGGTCCGAAGACGCGATCCGCAACATCGATCAGTACCGCGCATATCTCGGTCAACTGGCCGACCCGCGCAACCTCGCGGAATCGCAGGCGCGCGAAGTAATCGCTAAAGCCAAACCCATTTATCACCTGATAGGCGGCCTCCACAGCGGAGAGACCGGCCCTCCCGAAATGCTCATGGAACTCGCCTATCGCCTCGCGGTCGAAGACTCGCCCGTGATAAATCAAATACGCGATAACGTCATAGTCACAATCACGCCCGCCGCCGAGCCTGACGGACGCGACCGCTACGTCGACTGGTACTATCGCCACAAGATAGAAGAGAAGGGCGAAGAAGAGAGCTTCGGCGGCCCGCCTTACTGGGGCAAGTACATCTTTCACGACAACAACCGCGACATAAACTATTCGCAGGTGAGCATGCGCGCGCTGCTCGACTGGTATCTCGCGTGGCATCCGCCCATCATGCACGACCTTCACGAGTCTGTGCCTTTTCTATACACCTTCAGCGGACAGGCTCCGCAGAACTCCACCCTCGACCCGATTCTCTACGGAGAGCTGCCCTGGTTCTCGAACTTCGAGATGGCTCAGATGACCAAATACGGCATGCCCGGCGTGTGGACACATGCTTTCGTGGATATGTGGTCGCCCGGCTATCTGGGATTTATGTCTTCGAATCACAACGGCATGCTGAGAATGTATGAAACGTTCGGCAACGGCGGCGCGAACACCATGAAGCGCAAGATCGATTCAGGCAGGGGAGGCGGGCGCGGCAGTCAGACCACACGCGAATGGTATCGTCCTCTCCCGCCTTACAAAGAAGTGATGTGGTCCATGCGCAACAACACGAATTACATGCAGACAGGCGTGCTCTCGGCTCTGCAACTGACCTCTTCGTTTCCCCGCGTCATACTGGAAAACTTCTACCTCAAGAGCCGCAACTCCATCGAGTCGGGCAGGAAGGACGCCCCCTTCGGATACGTCATACCCGCAGGGCAAAAGGATATGACGCGCGTCGAACTGGTGGTCAACCTGCTTCGCACGCAGGGCATAGAAGTCGGCCGCGCGACCTCCGAAGTCAAGCTCAAGGAAGGCGCTTTTCCCGCAGGCTCATTCATAGTCAAACGCGATCAGCCTTATGGAAGGCTCGCAAAGATACTCCTCGAAAAACAGGATTTCCCCGATGCGAACCTTCGCACTTATGACGATTCGGGCTGGACTATGGGCCTGCATACGCACACCGATGTGCGCGAGGTCGCAGACAAAGCGGTGCTCGATGCGAAAGTCGAACCCGTCGATCGTTTGAAAATCACAGGCAAGGTCACGGGCCGCGCGTCTGCTGCTTACGCGGTCGCGCACACGGGGTCGAATAATATGATAACGCTGCGCTATCGCCTGAAAGACCTGAAGGTGCAGGCAGTCGAAGCGTCATTCAAGGAGGGTGACACGGAGTTTCCCGCAGGCTCGTTCATCGTATCAGTCGAGCAAGGCGGCAAGGACGTGTACAGCCTGCTCAAGGCCGCAGTCGAAGAACTGGGACTCACCGCGACGGCGCTCAAAAGCATGCCGAAAGCGGCGATGCACGATCTCGACCTGCCGAGGCTTGCCGTCTACAGCACGTGGGGCAACACTCAGGAGGTAGGCTGGGTGCGCCACGCGCTCGATAAATTCGAAGTGCCTTTCGATCTGATCTACAAGGAGCGCGTGAAGCAGGGGAACCTGCGCGCCTCTTACGATCTGATACTTGTGCCCAATCAGGGGCGTTCGGGCAAAGGGCTTGTGTTCGATATCGATCCCCGTAGCAAGCCGCTGGCTTACACGAAGACCGAGCGATTCAAGAACCTCGGAGTGTATGGCGAATCGGAAGATATAACGGGCGGTATGGGCATAGCGGGCGTTGCGGAGTTCGAGAAATTCATCGAAGCGGACGGGCTTGTAATCACCCTGGGCCGCGCGAGCTTCTTCCCCGCCGAATTCGGCCTCACGCGCACGATAGGTGCGAGCAGCACCTCTTCACAGTTCTACGCGCCTGGACCTGTGGTCGAAGCCGAGATACTCCATTCGCTTCATCCGATCTTTTACGGTTACTCGAAGAAGACAGTGCCCGTCAGGTACGCCAACGGCCCGCTGCTTCAGGTGCCTGAGAGGGACCGCGATCAACAGATACTCATGCGTTTTCCGGGCGGCGACAAATCGGTGTTGAGCGGATTGATGAAGGGTGCCGGCGAGATTCGCAATCGCCCTGCGATAGTCGATGTGCCTGTGGGGCGAGGGCGCGTGATACTGTTTGCCACCAACCCCTGCTATCGCTGGCAGAATCACGGCGAGTTCAACATGCTCTTCAATGCGATTGTGAATTACAACGACATCAAGACTATGGAGAAGAAATCGGCCCCGCCACCTGAAGAACGGTGAGCAGTCTTCAGCCGTCAGCCGTCAGCCGTCAGCCATCAGGGACGGCATTCAACCACAGATAACACGGATAACACAAAAAATATTGATTTTTATAGATGGCCGCGCGTCAGGTGGAATCGCCTCATTTGACTGTGAGTGCCCCTCGAAGCCTTATGTCCTTCGAAGAACGGCCTATCATGACCCTGAACGCTCCCGGCTCGACCACGCACCGCACTCTACGGTTCAGCAGACCGAGGTGTTCGGGCGTAAGTTCGAAGGTCGCTTCCTTTTCTTCTCCTGCATTCAGATGGATGCGTTGAAAGCCTTTCAGTTCCATAATCGGCCGAGCGACCGATGCCAGCACGTCGCGCAGGTAGAGTTGCACGACTTCATCCCCCGCCCGCGTGCTCACGTTTTTTACTTTGAATCGCACAAGGGCCGTCCCGCTCGGTTCGATCTCCGATGGCTCGATCGCAAGCCCAGAGTATTCGAACTCGGAATAGCTGAGGCCGAACCCGAATGGGAATAGCGGCTGGCCCGTCAGGTTCAAATAGTCATCGCCCCGGCCAGTCGGTTTGTGATTGTAATAGAGCGGCAACTGGGCTTCGGAGATCGGAAAGGTTATAGGCAATCTCGCGGCAGGGTTGTAATCGCCAAACAGAACGTCTGCCATTGCATTGCCGCCCTCTTCGCCCGGATACCAGCCGTAGAGCACGCCGTCCACGCGGTCTAACCAACTATTCATGGTGATCGCGCTTCCGCCTGTGAGGACGACGACCAAAGGCTTTCCCGTCGCGGCAACGGCCAGAATCATCTCTTCCTGATGGCCCGGCAGGTTCAGGTATGCGCGGTCCCGGAATTCGCCTTCTTCGAGACCGGCAACAAGAATGACCGCGTCGCTCAGGCGTGCGAGCGCGACTGCTTCTTCAATCTTCACTTTCCAATCGCCTTTCACGCCGTAGTCCCACACGAGCTTCAACCTTGCGTTGCCTGTGCTTTCAAAGAATTCGAGGCGCAGGTCGTATTCTTTGCCCGCTTCCAGTTCGACCTCTTTCAGGATGGCGCGATAGGATTGCTTTTTCCAGTTATCGATCAGCAGCTTTCCATCGAGATAGAGTCTGTATCCGTCATTTCCTTCGATTCCGATTCGATGAGTTCCGGTCGAGGGCGCGATGAGCTTGCCGGTCCACGCGGCGGAGTACCAGTCATAAGGAATGCCGCGAGCCGGGGAGTAGAGCGTCCATCCGAAATCGACTTTCGGGTCTATTCGAGTGACTCGCGGCCGGCCTTCCAGCTTGATGTTGTCGAAGTATTCGCCCTTCAAGCCCTGTCTTCTTTTTCCATCCGAAATAGAGACCAGGTGCTCAGGCGGGACAGGCGTATACTGGCGCGCCTCGCGCCCGCACCCCGGCACGTAACGGACATCTGTGGCAGGCCCAAGCTTGTTGCGTATCCCATCAAGGATGGAAACTTTCTTTATCCCCGGCCCGCTGTAGCCGCCCATCCGCGCTTCGGTTGCATCGGTCCCGATGACGGCCACCGATTGCAAAGATTTTTTAAGCGGAAGCAAACGGTTTTCATTCTTGAGCAGCACGATGGATTCCCTTGCCGCCCTGAGCGCAAGCCTTCGATGATCGGGATTTCCATTCCAGCGAGCGGCTTCATCGGGGTCGACATAAGGTTTCTCGAAGAGGCCGAGTTCGAACTTGACTCTGAGCACCCTTGCGACGGCTTCGTTGATGGCCCTTTCATCGGTCATGCCTTTCTGAAAAGCTTCCCGGAAGAGGCGGTGATGATCGTAAGCGGTCTGGAATATCACATCGAGGCCGGCTTCTATGGCATCCTTCGCAGCCACAGGATAATTCGGCGCAGTATGATGCAAAACTATAGAGCCGCCCGTCGCGCTTGCGTCTGAAATTACGAAGCCCTCGAAGCCCCATTCGCGTTTCAGCTTCGTCGTCAGCAACCAGCGACTGGCCGTAGCGGGCACACCGTCTACGGAGTTGTATGAAGCCATGATGGAGCGCGCGCCGCCCTTTTGGACTGCGGCCTTGAAAGCCGGAAAGTAGATTTCTTCCATCAGCCGCTCGTTGTGATGAATGGGATAACTATCGCGCCCGCCGTCGCCGAAGTTTGCGGCGAAGTGTTTTGGCGTGGTCACTATTCCGGCCTTCTCGAACGGTCTTATAAAGGCGAGTCCCATCATAGTGGTCAGGTAAGGGTCTTCGCCGTAGGTCTCTTCGACGCGGCCCCATCGCGGGTCTCTCGCTATGTTCAGGACGGGCGAGAGCGCCTGACGAATCCCCCGGCTTCCGGTTTCACGTGCTATGGCGCGGGCTACTTCTTCGACAAGCGGCGCGTTCCAGGTAGCGGCGAGGGCTATGGCCTGCGGAAATACGGTAGCGCCCTCGCGCGCAAGCCCATGCAGGGCTTCATCGAAGGGGATGATGGGAATGCCGAGCCGCGTCTCTTCGACGAAGTATTTTTGTATAGCATTGATCTTTTCAGCCACCTCGCGCGCCGTCCCCGTTGGGGTCGAATCGAGAAGCTGGCCTGACGGGTCAGCTTGTTTGCCTTTCGTAGCGATCTGAAAACCGAAGATACCGTGTTTGTACTTTTCTTTTCCTTCGTCGAGATCGCCTGGGATCATAAACAACTGCCAGGACTTCTCTTCGAGGGTCATCCTGCCGAGCAGGTCGCGCACGCGCTCATCAATCGTCAGGTTCGGATTCTTATAAGGAAGCCGGTTGCCGGTCTGCGGCAGGGCAGCAGCCCAGGCGAAGATCAGTATAAGAAGCAGGCACGAGATGCGACGGTATTTCATGCGCGCAGAGTATACTCTCTCGCGGGAGATTATCAAGCTCACTTGATGGGACCATTTGGAAATTGATGAGAGTTTGAGAAGCCACCCACGCCGGGTGAGAATGTTTCTCCTGTTGATTGTCAGCCCACAGGTTCGGCTTCAGTAGGAAATCCTCCGAGGGAATAGTCCACGACCAGTTCTATTACGCTCTGCAATTGGGGAGTGCAGTTTTTGAACTCAATTCGATCCAGCAACTCTTCACGATATTTGTAAAGGGCTTCTCCCAACAGAGCATGTATGAAGGATTGGGTTGCATACTTCACCTGTCGAAAATCGAGCACGATATTCTCCCCCTGCTCAAGTGCGGGAAGCAGTTCCCCGATCCTTATCAATCTTGCCAGGTCTTTGTCTTCCACAAACCCGGCGATTCCCGGCTGTAGTTCGATCACTTTTACTTTCATCATGTGAACCTGATCTTTTTAGATATTGTTTTGCGTGCAGGCATTTGCTGCCGTATCCATTGAAAAAAGCCCTGGAAATCTTCGATCCGATCCGTTCGAATTTCCACGGTGACAGTAGTACCAAGCCACTTTGATGGAAATGACCATAGATCGTATCGCGGCTCATCGAACGCTTCAAAATATAGACGAATTTGTTCGTGCGGGCTATTAGTGCGCCTTAAGCGGTAGGCAGTTTCACCGGATTGAAGCAAGAAGTAGCCGCCTGTCCCTTTGGCGATTGAACGTGTTATAAAAAGACCGGCACCGGCGTTTTCCGGTGTGCCGTACAGGCCAACTTTAGCGCCTGTTATACCTGGGCGCATAGCCAATCCCAATGCTATTTTGTCACTCTCAAGAGCTTCAGGATATATACTACCCAAATGTGATGCGATTCCCCTTCCACAATCAGCAACAGCTATCGTAACTCGTTTAGGATCTTTACTGATATAACGATGAGCGCAGACGAATGCGCCTTCGGGAGATCCGGAATGCTCTAGCACATTCCGAATCAATTCACTCACGCAATACTGGACCGCAGCGAGCGCATCAGGCTCCGTATCCAAATGCAGTAGCGCAGAGATGTCAGCAATGACGGATGTCAACTGCTGGTAATTTTGAACCTGGGTCAGTGGAAGAAACCTTCCTGTTTCTTCATGCTCCACAACGGAAGGGGTGTAGTCTATTGACAGATGCTGAAACAGCCTCATCCTTGCAAGATAATTTGCGTGCCTCCCGAGATTTTCAACTTCCAATGCTATGTTGTTTCTTTTGCACCACCCGCCCCAGGCAGCAATGATTGAGAGAGCGAAAGGATCGACATGCGCCCACGCAGGATGTAGCTCAAGGACTGCGAGTCGGCCATTTTCGTCATAAGGCATGCTCCGCGTCAAAAATGAGCGGGCCGTGTGAATAGTCGCAGCATTTGGCACTATCAACTTTGGCATTACGGTTCAGTATAACCTGCATTGGTTAAAGGCGACCAGAACGAAATATGCGAGACAATATCAATAGATGCGCTTATTCGGGACTCGCTGCAAGCCTGACAAGCCGCCGCCCTGTTTCAGAAAGATTCCGACAAGGGGTCGTTTCGGCTGTTAGCTGAATAAAAGCAAATATCCTCAATGAAAAGCATCAGGCGCGCAAAATGGTCCAGATACCCACAAGTATGAATCCGATGCCCGCAGCCCATGATAAATACTTTGGATTGACGTACTGTGAGAGATAAGAGCCTGCGATAACACCTATGCCTGATGCCAGTATGAGTGCGATTGCCGCCGCGACGAAAACTGTCAAAGCCGGATTCCTTGAATCAGCCGCATAGAGAAATGTCGCTATCTGGGTCTTATCTCCTACCTCTGCGATGAATACGGTTGCAAATACTGTGGCAAATAGTTTGAAATCCATCGTTCTCAATTTCTCTTTCTGAAGTTACAGTTGGCCTGAAGACCGCTGCACTTGCTTCCGCAACTGTGCGTTTATTTTTTACCTTGCTTGAATTCTCATTTGGCATCGCCTCCTCGAACTGATTATAGGAATAGTATCACTTCTCTCCGTATAAGACACAACTCAGGATTCATTTCTGAAACTTCCATTTTCAAGTATCGGCACACACTGGCTCACATTCAACTCACATGCCAGTTTCACATCGGCTCCCTCGCCCCGGCTTATCTTCTCTTTTCCTGAACTGCAACTTTCAATCCGAGAGAGCAGAGTTGAAGAAGCTCTATCGAATGCGGCAAGGGCGGCTTCCGCTTCGGGCGAGAGCGTGCCGCGCAAGTAACCGATTATCGCGCCCGCGCCCACCCAATCTTCAAAACAGGGCCGCAAAGAGGTGTCCTCCCATCGCTCTCCCGCCGGAATGATGGCTATATCAGCGCCTCGCCTCATCGCTGATTCGGCGACGGCCCGACAGTTCCGCAAACAACCGGCTATCGTCGGCGCGGAGCCTGTCGACAGGGAAATCTCGGAACCGTTCGGCGAGGGGAGCACAATACGTGTATCCGGCGGAAGCGATAGCAGAGTCGATGGAGACAGGCTATATCTGTTCTCATTTTTTCCATCCGCAACCTCGGCTGTGACAGATTCGGCGAATCGGTAAGCGGTCTGGTCTTTCCAGCGATAGGGAAATACGAGAGCGCCCTGACGGGTCGCAATCTCGACCGATGTGGAGAATGAAAGAACATCGACTATGATAATGACATCGCTGACAGGAGCGAGCAGCGATGCGCCTCTCTCCCCCCATTCACACCGAATGTTGTATTCGGATTGATCGAATATCATGGTGGTCAATCAAGGTCAGGCTCTCAGTCGTTCAACGCCCGGCGTCGCGGATTGCTATCTCTCCAGAGTGATCAGATAAACATCGTTTTCTCGCAGCGAGAAGTCACGCATGACAGTCTGTCCCTTCCGAATCCGAACACTTTCGATCTTGATCGGTCGCCCGTCGTTCTTCTCTGCCAATTCGCGCACCTGCTCTCGTGTCAGGTGTTGCGGCGAACCCATCTTCAAATAATCAGTGTACACATCGTTGACCTCGTAGCCGACTCTGTACACATTCATTCTATAAGTTCCTGCCGGAAGCCCCGCGAGCGATACGCGCACGCTCCCGAAATCCTTCGCCGGCAGGTCGCGTTTGAATAAAACCTGATTGCTCTCCGTCGTTATCGGGGGAGTGAAATTCCAGAACAACACCTCGACGCCGCGCGCGTTGCGGCACACCCATGAGTCCGTATCTTCTGACGCGAGTTCCATCTCGCCCAGCCGGTTCAGGAATTGATAGGCGTAGAAGGAGGGTTTGCGAAGCCCCTGGAAATTCATCATCCCGAAGCCGCCGTGAAACGGCGATGGAACGACGCCATTCTCTTCGAAGATGTCCGTGAAGGTCCAATAGGACATCGACTCGGCATGGCCCTCCGCGCCTTTGAGCTTCGAGAGTATGTAGGGGGCCGAGATGTAAGAGTCGTGAACAGGGTCTCTCGGCGAATAAGACGCGCTCCACTCCGTGTAGTGCAATGGCAGGTTGGGCATTGCGGAAGATTCGATCTGAGCGCGAACGCTGCGTACCCCTCCGCTTATCGCATCCGGGTCAGGGACCAGATAGAGTTGCTGCGCTCCGGTTTCATCGAAGCCCGAACCCCTCACTCCATAATCATGAGTCGATATGAAATCGAGCGGCGCCTGGTTTTGCGTTGCAAATTCTATGGTCTCGGTTATCCATCCGCGCCCTGCGGTCGCAGGCCCGCCGACTCGATAATCCGGCGACACGCTTTTGACCGCCCGCGCAGTCGCTTCGTAGAGTTTGAAGTATCCAGCCTGACCGCCCGACCAGAATATGTCGAGGTTGGGTTCGTTCCACACTTCGAAGTACCACTCTTTGACTTCACTGTGGCCGTATCGCTCGGTCCAATGCCTGACCAGCGCCCGAATCATCTGCGACCACTTATCGTAATCTTTCGGCGGCGTGATGTTCCCATTCCACCAGAAGATCGTTTTATCGCCGCTCGCAAGAGTTCGCGGCATGAAGCCGAACTCTACGAAAGGCTTCATGCCAATGTTTAAGATGGCGTCGAAGAGCGCGTCGATGTATTGAAAGTTGTACACAGGGTTGCCGCGTTTGTCTTCGCTGTAGACGCCCATTTCATCTTGCAGCAAACCGTGAAAGCGAATGTATCTGAAGCCGCACTCGCTATGCACTATTGCAAGGTCTCTCTGCCAGTCGGCGCGCAGCCCTTCCGCCGCGCGGCCTGCGCCGACCATATATCGAAAGAATTTGTCGTGACGGCCTTTTACCTTTGAATAATCGGCGGCGATCACTCGACGCGGCGCGCTACGGGTCGGAATCCGCGCGAAGGCGATGAGTGAAAGCAGTGCCAGCACAAAAAGCGAGATGCATAAGTGGCGCAGAAACGAGGAGCAAATATTATTCATCATCTGTCGTGAGATTCTTGTAAAGACTTGTTAAGACACAACCATATCGATCATTGTGTCCAAAATGCTCTCATACTACGCAGGTGATCGTATCACAGACCGGGCTATACCGGCATCCGTTACTGCTTCGACTAAAAGTAAAAGGGCAAAAGTGAAGAGCAAAAATCACCTGCCTCCACTTTTGCCTTTTGCCTTTTTACTTACTCATGCCTGAGCGCGACCATAGGGTCGACCTTCGTTGCCCGGCGAGCGGGCAGGTAGCAGGCCAAAAGCGCCACAAGCATCAAAAGGGCCGATACTCCCACGAACGTCAAAGCGTCAGTGGAACTGACTCCGAAAAGCAGGCTCGACATCAAACGGGTCAGGGCGAATGTAGCAACGAGTCCCACCCCCAACCCCGTCAGCATCAGGACCATTCCCTGTCCGATCACGAGCTTCAATATGTCCCGTTTTTCAGCGCCCAGCGCCATGCGTATGCCTATCTCATGCGTGCGCTGATTGACCGAATACGAAAGCATTCCGTATATCCCCATGGCTGCCAGCAGCAACGCTCCGGCTCCCAGCCCGGCAAGCAGCGCGGCGGGCATGCTCCACATGGCCATCGCCTGTGAGACCACCTCATCCATGCTGCGAACGGCGGTGATGGGCAGACCTTCGTCCACATCCCATACGCGATCTCGCACCGCCGCGCTCAGGCTCAGAGGGTTTCCGCGAGTGCGCGTCACGAGAAAGCGGCGGCGCGTGGAATCCTGAAGTTGCGGCAGGTAGATTTGCGAAGTCGCCTCTTCGTTCAAAAGGAATTGCTTGCTGTTGCCGACAACTCCTATGACCGTTACAGCATATCCTTTGCCGTCGTCCGTCTCCACATTTATCTGTTTGCCGATGGGGTCTTCATCGGGCCAGAAACGCTCGACCATCTTCTGATTGATGACGACTGCATTCTGCGCCTCGTCGTTATCCTGATCGGTGAAGGCTCTGCCCCTCAATACCGGAATCCTCATGGCGTCGAAGTAATTCGCCGTCACCCAAAAGCTGTTTGCGAAGTTTTTCTCTCCAGGGATAGCAGGGGCGCGACCCTCGATGGAGAAATTCTGCGTTATGCTCTCGAAATTCAGAGGGAGAGGATAGACCGCCGCTGCCGTCTCCACTTCCGGGAGCGATTCGATTCTTTGTAATGCTTCCTGATAGAAGAGATTGGTTTCAGTGTCGGAGGCATATTTCGATTTCGGAAGAATCAACTCCATAGTCAAAAGGTTTTCGGGATTGAATCCGAGTTTTACCTCCTGCAATCGAATGAAAGACCGCACCATCAACACCGAGCCGACCAGCAGCACGAGCGCGAGGGCTATTTCGGAGACTACGAGCAGGCTTCGCAGTCGGCCGGCTCGTCTATCGCCCGTCGCCCTCCTGTCGCCTTCTTTGAGCGATTCGTTGAGGCTCGGCCGGGTGATGTGCAACGCGGGCGCGAGGCCGAAGAACAGGACCGACACGAGCGAGAGTCCAAGCGTGAAGGCGAGGACCATCCCATCGACGCTTATATGGCCGACGCGGTAAAGGTCTTCGGGGATGGTCGTTTCCAAAAGGCCGACCGCCCAGAAGGCCAGCAGCACGCCGAGCGAACCGCCCACTGCGGCCAGCAACATGCCTTCGGTGAGGAACTGACGAATCAGGCGCATGCGCCCCGCGCCCAGAGCCGCGCGGATGGCGACCTCTTTGGTTCTGCCAAGCGCGCGCGCAAGCATGAGGTTGCCCACGTTGGCGCACACGATCAACAGCACGAATATGACCGCCAGCAGAAGCGTCATAAACGCCAGTCGAATCATGTCATAGAAGAAGACCAGCGCCTTTCGCAGGGGAACGATATTCGCGCCTCTGCCCGCGTTGTCGGCCGGGTATGCCTGTTCGAGCCGTTGAGCTATGGCGCTCATCTCTGCCTGAGCTTTCTCGATAGACACGCCCGGTTTCAGACGTCCGACCACCAGAAGCGGACCCGCCTGTTTACGGTTATCGTTTCCCAGGTCCAGGACGAGCGGTGCCCACATCTGCGTCGCTTTCAATGGAAAGACGAACTCAGGCGGCATGACTCCTATCACCATGTGCGGGTTGCCGTCGAGCGTGACCGTTTCGCCCAAAACATTTGGGTTGGAAGCGAAGCGTTGCTGCCAGTAATTATGACCGAGCACGACCACGCGCTCTTTGCCGGCCGTTCCTTCTTCGGGCAGAAAGCTGCGGCCCAACACAGGCTTGACGTTTAGAATGGAGAGCATATTCGGAGTGACGTGTCCTATCTGCGCACGCACAGGCTCTTCATCGGTCGTCACGTTGTAGTCCCTGTAGTAATAGCCTCCCAGGTCTTGAAAGACATCGTTCTGATCGCGCCAGTCATTGAAATTGGGGATTGAAACGCGCAACTCCTGCCAGCTTTGCTGGCGGTCGGTTTGCCATATATGTACTATCTCTTCGGGCTTGTCGAAAGGGAGCGGACGCAACAGAAAAGCATTCACAACGCTGAAGATGGCCGTGTTCGCCCCTATCCCCAGAGCCAATGTGAAAATCGCCACGAAAGTGAAGCCGGGGCTTCTGAGTAGCATGCGCGCCCCATAGCGCAGGTCTTGAAATAAATTGTCCATAGTCGGTTGTCCTTAGTCCGTTGCCCTTTCTGTCAATGTCTCGCCTGAAAGCAACAACGGACCACTGACGGAAGCGTACTTATGAGCGGCTACGCGATTACGCGACCACGCGATTACGCGACCACGCGATTACGCGACC
>JAKEHD010000160.1 GCA_022615215.1 Blastocatellia bacterium | reverse complement strand
GTGTCGCATAATTCCCGTAACGTCCTATTACTTGTGCCAGACAACATGTAACAACACAATATATGGGCAATAAATCTATTTCTGCGACAGGGCCTAGCTATGAAAATAAATACCGCTTTTCCCGTCTCAACAATCGTTTTGATTCGGAGGATGTATGCAAAATAGAAATCTTCGCTCTCAGCTTTCATCAATCGCCTGCGCAGTCCTGCTACTGGCGAGTTTCTCTCTTCCATCAATTCAGACTGCTCAGGCAACTCGGCCTCATAAGGCTTCGACACCGATAGACTCGCTCGCGGTCAGCAAAGACTTGTTGTCGTCAGGCGGCGATCAGAAAGCAGCCAGGAGCGTCCCTGGCGAGGTGATAGTCAAATTCAGAACCGAAGCCGCTATGGAACGCGCAACGACGGCAAGCCATGCGATTGCAAATTCACAAACTCCGTTCTCGTCTTCCGAGTCAGACATCGAAGCGATTCTGGCAAGGTATGATGTTAGAGAAGCAAGGCATCTGTTTCCTGCGGCTCAGAGTCAAAATGGAGCAGCAATAGCAGCGGTGCGCGAAGCCCGCAACTCTTTTGGTCGAATCATGAAGCTGGTCTCTTCGAAGAAGTCGGATGAAGAGACTCGCGCGCTGATAATGGAACTGGGCCAGCAGCCTGAAATTGAGTATGCCGTGCCGAATACGATATATGAGATTGCGGCGGTACCGAACGACCCGTACTACTCATCGTCCGGGTCGTGGGGACAAGACTACAAGGATCTATGGGGACTGCATAACATCGATGCCGAGCAGGCGTGGGACATCACCGAGGGCGAAGGCGTCGTCGTTGCGGTCATAGATACCGGGGTCGACTACAATCACGAAGACATCGCGGAGAACATCTGGAACAACGCGGGAGAGATGGGCAAAGACGCTTCCGGCAAAGACAAGTCAAGCAATAAGAAAGACGACGACGGCAACGGCTTCGTGGATGACTGGCGCGGGTGGCGTTTCCCTGACCCTGGCAAAACAAAAGAGAACAATAAACCGATGGACGATTACGCGCACGGCACACACGTGGCGGGCACGATCGCCGCTGTGGGAAACAACAACAAGGGAATCATTGGGGTCGCGCCCAAAGCCAAGATCATGGCGCTCAAGGCATTCAACTCAGGCGGAACCGGAACCGTCGAGAGCGCCGCCAGAGCGATAGTCTATGCGGCAGAAAACGGCGCGAGAGTCATTAACGCGAGTTTCGGAGGAATCTCATTCGGGCCTAACCCTTTGTACGAAGAGGTTCTTGCTTTCGCCGTCGGGGTGAAAGGTGTTGTGATGGTAGTTGCAGCAGGCAATTTCGGCGGTAATGTGGAGGGAGGATTTGCGTCTTCGGGCAACATTTTTTTCTTCTCTCCCGCATATTCCCGCAGAGCGATCACCATCGCAGCTTCGGATCACCTCGACTAGAAGGCCGATTTCTCGAATTTCGGGTCCAAGATAGACGTGACAGCGCCGGGCGGCGGCGACACGGACGCGTCAGGCCAGATTTTCAAACCTTTCGTATCGATTCTCTCCCTGCTCAGTTCCAAAGCCGATTCGGCTCTTCTTAAGAACGCAGAGGGTTTGACCTTCGATGATAAATATCTCCGGCTGGCAGGGACGAGCATGGCGGCCTCGCACACGGCGGGAGTGGCCGCGCTGATACTTTCGAAGAATCCGCACTTCACTCCTGAGCAGGTGCGACAGGCCCTAAGGCTTGGCGCTGATGATGCAGGCGCTCCCGGCTTCGATATAGAGACAGGCTACGGGCGAATCAATGCCGCGCGATCTCTGGCCATCGTCAATCCTCCCGCTCCTACCATAAACAGTGTCGAACATAGTCCGAACGGAGCGGGGTTGAATGTCTTTAGCACGATCGCAGATAGGAGTTTTAACCGATGGACGCTTGAGTATGGAGAGGCAGAGCTTGGAGATGTACCCCCATCGTGGACAGAGATTGCGACTTCGACCGACAATGTAAAAACGGACTTGAAGACTTTATGGAACACAGGCACCGTGCCTGACGGGTTTTATACCTTGCGACTGAGGGTGGAAGATAACCTCGGGCGACAGCTTGATGACCGGACGAGAGTGGCAATCAAGGGCGGACGGCTCGTTCCGCTGAAGTTTTCCTTCGAATTGGAAAACTTCAGCAATGATGTGGAACCGGAAGATGCCAACAGAGTCAAGACGCAAGTGAGACACACTGTGGAGATGGAGTTGTTCTATCCATCTTTCGAGATTGCAAAGGTGGGGTTGCACGAAAAAGGACAAAGAGTGGGCGAGTTTGCCGGAGCGGGCAGCGCTTATGAAATCTTCTGGACGCCGGGACCGGTTGGCGAGACCGAACTGACGGTCGTGGTCGAAGCAAAGAACGGAGACAAGTTCATATCCGAATCCAAGCGGATCAAAATCGTGTCAAACGCTCCACCCGATTTAACCATGTTTTCCGCAGGCTGGCCGGAGCATGAGAGGAAGTCTAATGGGTTTGTTGCCAATATGAAACTGACAGATCCGGACGGCAAGAGAGGTAAGAAACCGACCATCAAGGGAATGAGAGTAGAGGTGTATAACTTCGATCAATTTATCACCACAGTCTCTCCTTTTCCTGGTAGGGGAAAGAATCCGAGTTTTCCCGACTACTTCTTCTATTGGGACAATCAGCCTGCGGGAACATACTCGATAAGGATTATATACTGCGCGCGGGATGAAATGACAATTTTGAGCGGAGATATATACTACGCGCGGGATAAAATGAACCTTTTTCAGCGCCGCAACCTATTTGGAGTG
>JAKEHD010000803.1 GCA_022615215.1 Blastocatellia bacterium | reverse complement strand
CTCAGCATAAAACATACCGTCAAAACCCCGCCAGACCACATGTGCCAGCCCTTTATTATCGACAGTCAGGCCGAGGCTGGTAGAATTATCAATCAGTATTTTTGTGGATATTTTGTCCACATTATTCTATATTTGGCTATCAGAGATAGAGCTAGACCCCGCTCCGCCTGCCGGGCAGAGAACGCTTTCGCTCCTGGGGTTATTGTTTCTTCAACTCGACCCAATGCGTCGATGCATTCCCGACGCGCTTGCCCGGCAATGATCGCGCCGTCATCGCGCCATTCATCACATTGCCGCGCAGCTTCAATGACAGCGCCAACACATAACGAGTGCGGTTCGCGTCTTCGGTCCCGATGTCGCTCATCATCTGCCCCGTCAAATAGCCGTCTTCGAAATCCACCCGGCTGAGCAGAGTTCGCAATTGATTGCCAAGCCGCGGAAGAAAGAAATCTTTATGTGAATGTCTCCGTCCGGTTTGATCTCTATCGTGAAGGGAATCTCCTCTTTATAGGTATGAACCGTTCCCTGGAGAGACGCGGAGAGGGTAGTCCCGGCTCGTGGGCGACTTATGAGCGGCTACGCGATTACGCGACCACGCTCCGGCGACGCGGCGACTCTTCTTTCAGGTCTCAGCATTCTCTCATCGTACTGCCTCCATATCTCCGCGTCTCCGTGTCCCCATGTCCCCGCGTCTTCTCCTTCTTTCAGTGTTGATGCAATACCATCATTCCTCCGGCTCAACCTTTTTGGTCAAATGCCGCGCCGTGTAATCGCTCCGGGCCTGCAACGATTCGGGATCGGTGAGCGCGCCGAGCAGCGCCTCGCCGTCGGCAAAAGCGGTCAGTCCGGCGCTCATCGCGCGAGCTACGGCGTTGACGTGTTCTTTGGTAATGACCACCGGCACCGAAGGCATGCGGATGATCTCCGCTGCCAGATTCTCCACGTGTCGATCCAGTTCGGCAAACGGCGCGACGCGATTGACGAAGCCCATCGCTTTGGCCTCCTGCGGCGTGAATGGCCGACAGGTCATTACCAGTTCCTTGGTCATTGCCGGGCCGATTTCGCGGACAAGGCGCGGAATGCCGCCCCAGGCCAGCGGAATGCCGAGTTCGATTTCCGGTATCGAGAACCGCGCGTCTTCGGCAGCCACGCGCAGATCACAAGCTGACGCAAGCACCAGGCCGCCCCCGACGATGTGGCCGTGCAAACGAACGATAGTCGTTGCGCGCATCTGTTCGATGGCATCGGCCATGCGCCGTCCGTACTGTGCGGCTTCACGGCGATAGAGCCACGACTTGCCCGAATCGGGTATCGCTTCGAGCGCAGGGGACTCACGCAGGTCGGCCCCGGCGCAGAATGCGCGGCCCGCTCCGCTGACGATGACGACGCGCACCTCACGCTGCTCATCGAACCAGCGCGCGGCTGCGGCCAGTTCCCCGAGCATCGTCGCATTCATCGCATTCAATCGTTCCGGGCGATTGAGCGTGAGCCGTCCGAGCGGCCCGTCGGCTTCGACCTTGATCGTCTCATAGTTCATCGCTCACTTGCCTTTCTTCGACGAAGTCTGTTCGCCAACCCACACAGGAGAGACCCAGGCTACTTCACCGTCAATCTGCACCACGCGCAGATATAATGCGCGCGGGGTAAAATGAAAGTTTTACCTGGGAGCGCAGAATCAATGGATTTATTGCTCCTAAGAAAATGTCGGGCGCAGTCGCTCACTCGCAATCTTGATGAAAAGTTTCAATCCATGCCGCGCAGAGTATACAATCGCGTTCAGCCTTTTTCATATCTTGAAAATATCCACTTTCGTTTCCAAGCATTTCCGCAAGCTCAGATCGTTTGCCCCGATTTCAAACCAGCCGCCGGGTTTTTGATAAAAGTCCAATCCACGTCCAATCTTTATCACCCAACCATTATCAAGACGAATCTCGCGGTCATGCATGTTCTCCTTGAGTTGTACATCGAGGACTACATCTACTTCGAGCAAGCTTTGCTTTAGCTCAGCCAGCTTGTCCTGAATTTCAGCCAGCGGTGTATCGTCATCATAGCTCGTTATCAAATTGATCCGTCTCACACTCCCGAACTTAACGACTGTCTCGCAAAACCGCACGAAGTTCTGAATCTGATGCGTTATGCGGATATACGGGTCTTCAACGACGATCTCTTTCACACCATTCAAGTACGGTCCAATGATTGATTCGTAACTGTAACCCGTCGCTCCATACATTATGGTGAAGTGCTGCTCTTGCGGTTCTTGTACCTGCGCTTCTGTAAGAGGAGCAAATTGATTGAGAGACGGTTCGGGCAGATCGGTAGAGGCAGGTTTTTCGTCTACCTCTACAAGCTGTTCCTTGTATCCTCGCTCAACGCCAGCCGCTTTTTCTTTCAGCGATCTACGGGCAGGGTTCTGTGTTGCCGGAGCGTTCTTCGATTCAGGGCAGTAAATGACTATCTCCTCGCCATCAATTTTGAAATAAGACAAATTGATTTTCGCGAACTCAACGTCGGGCTTTCGCTTGTTCATCTGTTCCTTGACTCGACGCCGACACTCCACAGCGTAGGCCACATATTCCTCGAACTCTTCGTCGGTACAGTTGCTTGCGGGGTGAAGAATCTTCAGTAAAGCGGCGACAGTCTTCTTTATCCCTTTTTCATCGCGTCCTTCAACTGCCCTCCCAAGTTGAATTCGCCTGCTCACCTCTTCATATCGGTTGGTATGTTGGAACATGTAGTGAAATGCTTCGGCCAGATAGTCCGTGATGAAGCCATAATTTCCGGTCAGGAATTCGCTGCTGTTTTTTGGCATCTCCCATCCGGGCAGATAACAGGCAAAGCGGTCCATTACTGCCAGGTCGAATTCCGGCGGCAGAGGTTGGAATAGATCGTATTCAGTTGAATTGACGATCTGCTCAATCGAAAGGTCTATGTTCCCGACGAATGACAAGCTCGCGTCAGCGATGACCTCGACTCCGCGCGAAAAGCGGCCATTCGCCATGAAGTCTTTCATGATTTGAATCGTGTCAGGGTCTCTTACCTTTATACCGCTCACTTCGTCGAAAGCGACCGTATCCCAAAACCCAACCAGGCCAACCTTTCCCCTCGCATTGTTATAAAACAGAGTCGCCTTCGTCGCCTGGCCTCCGCTCACAAGGGTTGAATACGGTGAGAACTCGCTGAAGAAATAGGATTTCCCCGTACCTCGCGGACCCAACTCGATGAAGTTGAAGTTCGGCTCGACCAGCGGGGCCAGCCGCGCGATGAAATGAAGCTTGACCCGCCTGGATAATTTGGCAGGCTCAAGACCGACGGATCGGAGTACAACGTCTATCCACTCATCCCGCGTGAACTCGCTACGGCCCTCGACGTACTGCTCAAAGTTGAACCGGCTTAACTGAATCGGCCTCAAATCCTCGACATAGAATGCATAGTTATCTTCGTCAATGTCGTTATGAGCAATAGTGACTTCCGCCCATATTCCGCCTTCCAACAACCGGTCATTATCCTTATAAAACTTCTGACCTATCGCAATTCTCTGCGAGTTGAAATTTTCGAGCGCCGCCCAATGCCGTTTCTCCTTCTCGACATAGCGGACATGCACCTTATCAATAAATCGGTGTTTGCCTCTGGTCGCAACCCTCGACTGCGCTGCATTCGATTCATCCGGGCGAACATAGTTCTCCTGCAAAGTCGCAAGCACTGCTTCCATTCCCGCATCAATCTCAGCCGGGTCGTTGCTTGCACAGTATTTGGCAAGTAGAAATTCCAACACAAAGGTCGGTACGTTTGTCCCCTTCTTGATGCGATGCAGCAATTCCTTGCGGACGACTTTGCCATCGAAGATGCTGTTCAGTTTTTGGTCCAGAGTGTCCATACCTTACACCGTATAGTCCGTTTCCAGAATAAGGCTCTTGTAAATTTCAAGCGTCATCGGATTGAGCGCCCTCACTGTGAACTTGCCCTCGAAATCGTTTTCCATCCGCAACACGATCTGCTTTCGCATTCCGGGCGTCAGAGTAATGGTCTGGGTTGCAGGGTTCACATCTCCACCCGGTCGAGGCTCGCCCACGACGTTCCCTTTCTCGTCCTGCGCTTCCAGGAGTATTTCTATCTCAAGCCCTTGTGAGAACAGGTAGTCCGTATATAACTCGACTTCGATGACAGGAAGACGAGTCGTTATTTTCTTCGCGCCACTCTTGTATGACAACTCGACTTTGAATTGCTGCTTCTCTTTTTGTTTTGGTGCCTCTAACCGCACCACCAGGAGAGGAACTACGGCTTCCGGCAAGGAGGCCCCGCCGTGAAAATACAGATGTCCCGCGCGATAGGGAGCCATGCTCTTTGGCCCGGCGCATTGAGCGAAAGCTCCTCTGATGCCGAGCCTTTCTGCGGAGACAACGAAGTTATGGCTGTCAGCCACTCCATCGCCAAGCATCATTCGGTCGTGAGCGTTGACCACCCAGTTGCCCTGCGGTTTGACGCATACGTCTCCAGCTTCGGCCTGGGCATTAAGAAAAAAGCCATGATCGGTGGCAATTACGGCTTCGCTGAATCCCTGCTCACGAAGTTTGTGCAGGGCTGCGCGAATTAGTTTAAGAATGCCCAATATCAAGCTCAATGTCGTTTCCGGGTTGCTTTCGAGATGGCTATCGATCTCTGTGCTGCGCAGCACCAGAAGCTCGACTGTCGGCGCAAGCCTGGTTTTCTTGCGCACGAAATCGCTTAATGTCTTCTCCTCAAACAGGTCGCCGAGACGCTTGCGAAATACATCCATTCGTTGATTGACATTGCCGACTGTAACGCCCGCCAACTTCGGAACGAGCGAGCCGCTCACATTGTCAAGAACCAGATCATTCCTGGCTCCCGGCAAAAGACTCGCCATGCCGACCGGCGTAATGGTCGGCAGTTGAGCGTAGGCCGCCTGCAACTCCACAAGGCCGTCTTCGGAGAGTAGCTTTTCAAGCTCCACGCCAAGCTCATAACGCAAGGCATCCACCATGAAGTAAGCTATTTTCCTTCCCCGCTCTTTGATACGCTCGCTGACGAATCGGTCATAAACATCCGCATTCGCAAGCCGCCCCGCAGGAGGCCAGCCCCGTGCCTCTAAGTGCTTGATGAAGAGCGTCTGGACCTTTTCGGTCAGCCGACGGTATCCGACCCTTGCATGTTCGATAACGTCGCCCAATATCCCATGCGTGTCGAAGAAATCGCCCACTGCCTGCTCGAATTCGCGATGGAGGCGATCAGATTCGCGGAGGCTGCCGGTGTAGAAGTCCAAAAGGTTTTCCTGGCTTCTGGAATGGTCCGGCAACTGGCGCTCGAAATCGTCACACGCTTCTATCAGATTGAGCGCCGCATGTACGAGAGTCCATTGCCCCTGGCTCTCGCCCTTGCCGAGCCATACAGAATTCGCCTGTCTGCTCAACACCTGTCGAGTCTTGTCCGCGTCATCCTTGAGTAATCCATCTATTGCGCGTTGTAAGAAGGTGCGCTCCTCGAATTGAAAGGTGTCTTTCTCGCCCAGGTCTTCGATGTCGCGGCATATTTCAGGAAGGTTGAGTTCCGCTTCGACCGCTTCGGCCTTTTCAATGTAGAGCGCGCGGGTGCGCAGGTCGCTGCGCAATTGCTCGCACATATCTTCTACAAACGGCTTTGCCTCATCGGGCGCGCGAGGCACGACCGTAAGCGCTTCGGGCAACTCTCCGGGCAGATCGAAGACGAATTCGCTGAACAACAAAAAGCGCCAGATTTCATCCGCCCATGTCGCCCAGCTTTTAGCGCGAGTCTTGACCTGAATTCTAAGAGTCGCATGAAGGAAATCGCGCGCTTCCTGTGCCCATTCGCTCTGACCCTTCAGCGCCTTGCTCTGCTCGGCATTTGGAACCAGCATCGCTGCCAGTATATCGCGCGCAGATTCGACCCTGAGCGCGGCGCGCAATTGAGGCCAGTTCATCCCGCCGCCTATCGCATCGATGACCGCGAAAGAGGGCGACGGGTTTTCGGCAAAGACGCGGCGAATCTCTGTCGAATGATCCGGCCTTGCGCGCAGGCAGAGGCTTGGAAACTCGTCGCCATCATCCTCCGGGAAGGCAGTCCCGCATTCCGTGTAAAGAGCAAAAGGGTCTGCCTGCTTCTGCTCGTCATTCAAAGGCTTTGCGGCCGGTACATAGATCAGCAGCCCCTTGACCGATGTTTGCGGATTTCCCAATTCTCGCAGAGCGCGAAGGGCCTCCATACGGCTCTCGATGCCGCTTTCCGAAGCGTCTATTACCTTGATCGTGTCGCTTGCCGCCCGAAGGCAAAGGTCGCGGTAGCGGCGCTCCGGGTCATATACAACCAGACAGCCCCGCTGCTGTAAACGTGGATTGATAATCCTTTCTCTAATAAACTCAGCGATCTGCATAGTATCTATCTCGTGATGTTCGGACGATTATGTCAAGCAAAAGTTTGTCGCTCACGCATTGACCATAATAATCTTTGTGGCTCACGAATCGCCATGTATGAGCCGCTATTTGCTTTGGAGTGCTGCGACAAGTCGCAGCTTTGGTTTCTCGCATTCGAACCAAAAGCGGTAACGATTTCGTCTACGACTCGTCACCGCACTCCGAATGTCTGGCTCAATAATCATCATCTATCTTCAGCTTGTCGGTCTTGAAACCGTAGATACTCTTCACCATGGCCGCCGGAGCCGTTCGTTCAAACCATGCAGCAGAGCACCATGGGTACTGGTTAGCCACCTTGACGAGTCCATGCTTTACTGCGTTCTGGTGAACATAATTGAGTCGCGCCAGATACGACCTCTGATAAGTCAGTTTTGTATCCCAGAAGTTATACCAGACCTTCCGCCCCACCTTCTCATCCAACCGATTCAATTCACGGGCAGCATCCGCGTGCAGATGAGTCAGGAACTTTTTCAAGTTCAAAGATTCAGACCGGCTGCGTGCCACAAAATGATAATGATTAGAAAAGACAGCCCACGCCTCTAATTGCCAGTGATACTTCTTCGCCAGTGAGAGCAATCCATTTTCCAGCATAGTCAACTGCTCGCTCCCAATGAACAGGTGCTCTTTGTACAATGTTGCCGCCGTCACCATAAAGACGCCGTCTGAATCCAATCTATGCACCGGAGCATGTGGCCAGTCTTTCATAGATCTCCTTTTGGAGTGCTGCGACTTGTCGCAGCTTTATTCTTTCGCCTTACGACATACTTGGAATGCTGCGACCTGTCGCAGCTTCATTATATCGCCTCAGAACCGAAAGCGGTGACGAGTCGTAGAAGAAATCGTCACCGCACTCCAAATGACTTGTCGCAGCTTTATTCTTTCGCCTTACGACATACTTGGAATGCTGCGACCTGTCGCAGCTT
>JAKEHD010000802.1 GCA_022615215.1 Blastocatellia bacterium | reverse complement strand
GAACGGAGAAGCAGTGAGCAAAGGGCTGGTTCGAGAGATCGACCGGCCCTTTAAGTGTAAAACTCAAGACTTGCACGTACAGTCACGAATACGATAACGCGACTAATCCGACACACCTACTCAAAGAGTAGGTAGCCTACGCTGCGCTGCCGGTCAAGGGGCTTCGCCCGCAAGCGGCTTACGAAGCAAGCCCTTGACTGGCAACTTGTCCCATTTCGACCATTCAAGCTGAATGATTCCGCAATTATTAGCTGAAAATCTGCCTGGACATTTGGTATGATACACAGGCAACCCTGACTGTGTATTTAATAAAGATCAAACTTTATTAAGATGAAGGATTAGGAGGATCATTCACCGTTCGGTAACATGGAGACAACCTTTTATTATTGCAAGAAAAGTCACGGATACCGTTCCTCGGATTTCAGGTCGAGCAGACCGACCCCGCACCTGTGGCATCCATGGTAAGCCGTGTTTCACTGATGAAGCCGATCGACCTTCGGCGACTTATATTATTTCGATATATTCGTTGAACGCGAAAACCTTGTGATCGTTTAAGGCTGATGATATCAGGCAACACAAGCGAGCTTTATGAATTCGGATCGTTTACAGTCGATCCGGTCAAGCGCCTTCTTCTCAAAGATGGCTCTCCGGTCGCCCTCTCTCCGAAAGCCTTCGACGCTCTGCTCATCTTGATTGAAAACAGCGGACGTGTCGTCGAAAGAAACGAATTGATAGAAAAGCTCTGGCCTGATACCTTCGTCGAAGAGATCAACCTCAACGTGCAGATATCGCTTCTCAGAAAATCGCTCGGCGAGCAACCCAACGAGCATCGCTACATCGTCACGGTTCCGCGCAAGGGATATAGCTTCGTCGCCGAAATCAACAGGATTGAAAATGGCACGGGCGACCGATCAGAGCATGAAGATTTCACGTCCGCCGCGACAATCGAAGACCAGAACCGTCAGGAAGTCTCTTCGCAAGAGGAAACAAATCCCGATGGCAAGGCCGCTTTTGCATGGCCCTCCGGCGAGCGGAGTAACCGATTACCCATCGCGCTCTCGCTATTGGCGCTCATAATAATCGGCATCACCTCTTACGCCTGGTTAACCGGCGCGAGGCAGCCATCCGATTTACAACCATCCGGCGGCAGCATTGCCATACTGCCCTTCAAACATCTCACCTCCAACGAAGACGACTATCTCGGAGTGGGCATTGCCGACGCGCTGATAACCAAACTGAGCAACATAGATCGGATAATCGTCCGCCCGACGAGCGCGGTCCTCAAATACAGCGATGCAGCAGCGGACCCCATGGCAGCGGGGCGCGAACTCGAAGTGGACCTCTTGCTTGAGGGAAAGATACAGCGAGCGGGCGACAGGATTCGGGTGACGGTGCAGATGTTGAGAATGAGAGACGGAGCGGCGCTGTGGGCAGATTCCTTCGACGAGAGCTACACGAACATATTCGGCGTTGAGGATTCCATATCGAGGCGGGTGGCAGAAGCCGTGAAAACGAATCTGAACGTGGAAGAGAAAAAGAGCCTCGTCAAGCATTACACTGAAAACACGCAGGCGTATCAGGCATACATAAGAGGGCGATATCACTGGAACAAGCGAACAGGAGAAGAACTGATAAAAGCGATAGGTTTCTTCGAAGAAGCCATCGAACGTGACCCCGGATATGGGCTGGCTTATGCAGGGCTGGCCGATTCATACAATCTTATGAGCATCTATGGCGGCAGACTTCCGAAAGACGTTTACCCTAAAGCCAAAGAAGCCGCAATGAAAGCAATCGAGTTGGACGACACGCTGGCCGAAGCGCACACATCGCTCGCCTACGCGAAGATGCGCCACGATTGGGACTGGGCGGGGGCCGAAGCGGATTTCAAACGCGCGCTCGACCTTGCTCCGGGCTACGCCACCGCGCATCACTGGTACGGCGAATACTTGATGCTCAGGGGAAGGGCGGATGAGGCGAAGGCGGCATTCGAACGAGCTTTGGAGTTGAACCCGCTCTCGGTGATAATAAACAGCGACCTGGCCTGGGTTCTCTACTATGGCCGCGATTACGATGCAGCGATAAATCAGTCCCGGAAGGCTCTCGAACTGGATCGCGACTTCATCCCTGCGCGCCTTGCGCTTGCCAACGCATACGCCGAAAAAGGGATGTATGAAGAGGCGCTCGCAGAATTCGGATATAACGATATAATGAAGAGTTACTGGTTCCACATCGGATATATTCTTGCCAAATCAGGCAAGAGGAATCAGGCACTCAGAATACTCAACAAAAACGAGATGATTTACAAAGGCCATCCCCAATTGCCTCATCCGCTCGCAGTGATTCATGCGGGACTCGGAGACAAAGACCGTGTGATCGAGTTGCTGGAAGAAGGTTATCGAAACCACCTGGAAGTTCTCCTCTACATGAAAGTAGATCCCAGGTTCGATTCGTTGCGTTCCGACGAGAGATTCCAGGATTTACTGAGTCGCATCGGGTTGAATTGAATGAAAGGCGAACGGGATTATGAATATGACGGTTTCATCAGCCACCGGCGTGAATATCCTGTAAGGAGATGATCGTGTGATTCTTTCTATCCCGTGCTTGAAGAAGCGCGAGAAGCGAGAAGGCGAAATGGCCGTGTGGACAGGCCGCCCTTTTCGGGCGTATCATAGGGTCTTTCAGAGGAAGTTTTATGTCTCAACTAATCGAAATCACGCCTGACATAAGTGAGCTGATAACGGAGGACGATACCCCTGTGGACAACCTGCCTTCGGAAAAACAGCAACGCCTGTTGACCGAACCCCTTTACAGTTCGTGGGCGGGACCGGGCCAGGGCCGCTCATTTCTGGCCGCCGCAAACGTCGGCATCTTTTATATGGTGCGCAACCCGGCCATCGTGCCCGATATGTTCCTCAGCCTGGATGTCGAAGTACACCGGGATTGGTGGAAGAAGGAACACCGCTCGTATTTTATATGGGAGTTCGGCAAGCCGCCTGACCTCGCTATCGAGATCGTCTCGAACAAGGAAGGGGGCGAAGACGGAGAGAAGAAGAAGAAGTATGCGCGGATGAAGGTGGACTACTATGTGATTTATGACCCCTTGAAGCAGGTGATGGAGGAGGCGCTGACGATATACAG
>JAKEHD010000801.1 GCA_022615215.1 Blastocatellia bacterium | reverse complement strand
ATGAGAGTTTTGTCTAAAGCTCAGAGTACAGCCTTTAGGCTGCCGCAGCACGCTAAAGCGTGGACTCTGAACTTCCCTAGGAACTTTCATTTTACCCCGCGCGCAGTATAATCTGTGGTTCGGAACTTTTGGCTGATAGCTGAATCATACTGCATGAATCAAATAATCCATCTCATCCGCAGTAAGGGCCACACATGCGCCGCTCGGCCCGGAGAGCAATAAAAAATAGCGGCCGACTCGCTTTATCTCAGGCCAGTCTTCAGTAGCCCGACCGTGAGGGAGGGTTTCGTCTGACTGCGAAGCGATGCGTGAAATCAATTCGTCGGGCACGAACACCTCGTCTCCCCACTGCAAGACCCATCGCCCGCCAAGAAAGAAATCTTTATCGCCATCTGCAAATACCGTTTTGATATGACCGCGAAGAATTTCGCTTGCGTTTGATCGCGCAAGTTCGTTGCTGAGGATGGCGGCCCACTTGCGCGCTTCCCTGACGGTTATGCCCGCGCGGTTGTGACGGTCGCTTATCTCAAACCCTTCTGTGCTGCGGCCTACCGTAAGCCTCCAGGCGGGCGCGGTCTCCTCGAATGGCTCCACTTCCTGCGTTTCGGCAAAATGGGCGAGCGACCGCGCGAGCCGCGCCGCCGATTGCAAATGCACTGCGACCCCCTTGATCGAAAACGTAGGAAGAGCAGGCGTGCGCGCGGCGGCAGATGCTTTTTCGAGTAAGGGCAATCTGCGCTCGAATTCATCTATGTGCTCTCGCGCAAGCAAGACCCAACGGCCATTGCGCCGATCGCTGAGCAACAATCTGTCTCCGCCCTCGCTTATGTCGAGCCAATCGGGCAGTGCCCGCGTTTCGTCTTCTGTAACTGCGCCTTCACGAAAGGACGCTATCAGAAATGGAAGCGTTTCCCTGTCGAGCCATAATTCCGACTGAGGATGTGACAGCAACAGGTTTCTTTCGACGCTCGCCATCACCACCTCGTCCGACATTCTGAGCACATCGTAAACTGTGGCCCTGAAATCTATGGTCGTTCGATAATGGCTGATGTCGTCTTCATCGAGCGCCGTTTCCTGGTTTCGATAACGGAGCATCATCCGCTCATCGGACCTGACTATCAGACCGCTCCCGCCCTGGCGAACAACGCGCGAAGGGGCTGCCCCTTCGTCCGAAAATGCCGAAACACTCTCCAGGAGATAAGGAGCGAAGGCGAGACTACATTTGATTGAAAATATGTTTATCATAACCGCCTGCACTTTGGATCGCCCGTTCTCTCTTCAAGAATAACAGCCGACCCCCGCGAGCGCGAATCGGTTCGATGGGGTAATGCCTCGGTTATTGGCGGAAGAAGTAGCACAGACTTCCGTCTGTGTAGGCACAGGCTAAAGCCCGTGCTACATTGACAGGTCTCGATCAATCAGTGATAAGCCTGTAGCCGACTCTGTGTATCGTGATTATGTATTGTGGGTTGGCGGGGTCGGGTTCGAGTTTATGGCGCAATCGCGCTATGTGCGCGTCGACTGTGCGCGTGTAGAGCGAAGCATGCGAACCCCAGATGTGATGGAGCAATTGCTCGCGCGTTACGGTGTCGCCGCGATGCGCGATCAGGAGTTGAAGTATTTCGAACTCGCGGGGACTGAGGTCTAAAGGCTCGTCGTTTTTGCGAGCGCGCAGCCGCCGCAGGTCGAGTTCCGCATCGCCGATTCTGATTACTTCATCTTCGGTCTGTTGCCGCAGAAAACGCCGCAATACGGCTCCTACGCGGGCAAGGAATTCGCCCACGTCGAAGGGCTTTGTGACATAGTCGTCTGCCCCGAGTTTGAGACCGAATGCGGCGTCTGAAGCCGCGCCGCGCGCCGTCAGCATTATTATGGGCGTTTCGACTTCGGCATCCCTGAGCCGTTGACAGACTTCAAGCCCGCTCATGCGCGGCAGCATGAGGTCGAGCACTATCAGGTCCGGTCCCTTTTCACCGTTGAGCGGGGCCGTTGCCAAACGGAATCCTTCGCTGCCATCAGTTGCCGTCTGCACCGAATAGCCTTCGGATTCCAAGCTGTCGCACAAGGCGACCAATACGCTCGGTTCGTCTTCTATTACCAGAATGTCGACCATAGGCCATCTCCTCCGATGGCGACGACTGACCCTGCCTCAGGTCAGGTGTAAGGAGCGGCAGGCGTATGGTAAAGGTCGCGCCCACTCCCACTTTGCTGTCGACAGACACTTCGCCGCCGTGCGCTCTGATGATCTCGCGGACTATCGCAAGCCCAAGCCCCGTCCCCGATTTCGCCTGCACCTCCGATTGAGGCGCGCGATGAAAGGCGTCGAAGATTCGCCGCTGCTCGGCCGGGTCTATGCCTATGCCGAAATCGCGCACATCAATCGCGGCTTCGGCTTCATCGCTCCACACGCGGACCTTCACGCGGCGCGACTCGCTTGAATACTTCACAGCATTCGACAGAAGGTTCACAAGCGCCTGATCGAGAGCGTTTTTGTCGAATTGCGTTATGATGGGCGTCGAAGGGATTTCAACCTCTATTTCAAAGCCGCGCGCTCTTGTGGCTGCGCGGAAGACTTCTACGCTTGCGGCCACGGCTGCGCCGAGGTCGCCCTTCTCCAATTTGTAGCGCCGCGCGCTGCGCTCGATTCTCGACATCTCCAGAATATTGTTGAGCAGAGTCGTCAGTCTATCGCTTTCGTAGCTTATCATTTCGCCGTACTGGCGTATACGCTCTTTGTCGCGCGCACGGCCCGAGCGCAGAAGGTCGCCGAAAGCGCGAATGGCCGTCAGAGGGGTCTTCAACTCGTGCGAGATGCTTGCAAGAAAATCGGATTTCAATTCGGCGACGCGGATTTCGCGTACAGTCGCGTGCCAGGTCAGGGCCAGCCCGATCAATAACAACACGGCCGCTCCCACCCCCAGCAACAGGCTCAACCCTGTATTTTGACTTGCAAATTCAGCGGCGGATCGATCGCGCAGCGCCACACCGAAAGAGATGCCGGGAAAGAGACGGTCGGCGTCGTCAAACCCGCGATGGCGAAACGATCCGGGCGGCGAGCCTGTCAGGACGAGGTCACGCGCTCGGCCGCCCCGATCGGATATGCTCACTTTGTAAGCCAGGGGGCCGAGCGGGTTTGAACCTCCCATGCGCTGATCGTAAAGCGCCACAAGGTCGCGCAAGTATCCCGCGTAAGGGTAGCTGTCAATCTCTGCTGTGAAGGCTATAAGCCCCACGCGGTCAAGGTCGTCCTTCCGATTCATGTGGTCCGGCTCGTAAACCGGATGATAGAAGATCTGGCGCGGAACCGGATCGCTGAGCGATGTGGGCGCAAAGTTCGTGTAGGTGGCATCTTCCTTGCGATCGGGAATCGCCATCCACGCCCGGCGCAATGCCTCTGTAATATCAGGGTCTTCCTTGAGACGGCCGACAGGCACCTCCTTGTATCTTTCAACGGAAGGATCCTCCGGGTCAGGGGGCACGTAACACCAAACCTGCCACGCTCCCATCTCATTCCCTTTTTCAAAGAAGATTGCATAAAGATCGCGCATTTCGGGATAGCGGCGCATGGCGCGCGTGAAAGAGCGCGCAAGCCCCGGCAGGTTTCGACTACGTATGCGTGAATGGCTGACGCTGTGCGTTATGTAGCTTGCGCGGTCCACGAGGTCGCGCCGCGCTTCATCTATAAGGCCGAGCAGGTGAAGGTCGAGGTTGGCTTCGAGAGTGGCGCGGGCCTGCGCTTCGGTACGCCGCACAGAGACGTACTGCATTGCCGCGAGCACTATCGTCGGCAAAAGGATCGCCGCAAGCGCCACAAACAAGTACCAGCGATCAGCGATTATTCTACCTAGCTCCATGTGTTCGCCCTCTTATTCAAACCATTCGGAGCACACAGCATACTCCCATAAGTTCTTATCAATCAATCAGGCAGGCTTGATTGTCACAACTTTTTACATCTTTTTTACGCGCCATGCCGAGACCTTAACAGCGGTCTACGATTATACTCCAGGATTGCCATGAGATGCGGCCTTACAACAAGACCGCAAATTGCGACGGCTCTTTCGGGGCTTTGAACCCGGCGCGGGTGTGGTTCCTTAAAGTTCGGTCACCTGGCGAAGAAGATACCACCTATCAGGATTCGATCTATTTTTGAGAACCGCGCCCATCCGGCGTCGCGAGCATTATAAACAAACGACTTGTGCTATGCAGAACCTGGTAGATGAGCAGGGAAGCCGCCGCAGAAGCGAGTGTTTAGAGTACCGGCTTCAGCCGGAATAAGCTGATGGGCGAGTCCTTTCCGCCTGAAGGCGGTACTCTAAACACCGTTTTACTCCCTGACTGCTGAAAAGTGACGAGTGACAAGTGACGAGTGACGAGTGACGAGAAAGAATGAAAAAAATAGAGGAAATGTCGGTCGGATCACCTGAAAGCAGACAAATCTGTTTTGTTGAATCTCTCCTGGGCAAATCCCCTGCTTTCAATATTTTCTTGTCACCTGTCACTCTTCACTTGTCACTTTTGAGTGACTGGAAGGCTTCCCTCGTCAACTGACACAAGTCGTAAACATATATCATGAAACCATCCGGCAAACCTATGAGACCAATTCTGATTTTGATCGCCGCATTTATGCTGACAGCAAGCGCGCAAGGATATTCGCTCTTGCCTGACCAGCTTTCGTCTTCAGCGCAAATCGATCGCGCCCTGAAATACATAAAGGCCATCGAACCTGAAACCCTCGACGAGCAGGCAAGGATTTGCGAAATAGCAGCGCCGCCCTTCAAGGAGCGAGAGAGCGCGCTCTATTTCCGCCGCCGCTTCGAGGAACTCGGTCTGAAGAACGTAAGGATCGACGGCGCAGGCAATGCCATAGGCGAGCGCCCTGGCGCAAGCGATGGCCCTGTGGTCGTGCTGGCCGCTCACCTGGACACGGTTTTTCCCGAAGGGACTCCTGTGAAGGTGATGCGCGACGAAGCGATGCTCAAAGGGCCGGGCATAGGCGACAATTGCCGGGGGCTTGCGGTGATGCTCGCAATAATTCGTGCGCTCAACGAGACCGGCATCACAACCTCCGGGACGATAATCTTCGTCGCCGATGTGGGCGAAGAGGGGCTGGGAGACCTGCGAGGAGTGCGCCATCTGTTCAACGAAGAACTCAAAGGAAAGATCGATTACTTCATCGCCATCGATGGAGCGGGGCTTGAAATAACGAACCGCGCGGTCGGCAGCCACCGCTACCGCGTGACGTTTCGCGGGCCGGGCGGCCATAGCTTCGGGGCCTTCGGAATGCCCAATCCCATACACGCGCTCGGAAGGGCGATTGAAAAGGTCTCGCGCTTCAAGGCGCCCGATCGGCCCAAAACGACCTTCAATGTGGGCCGCATCGAGGGCGGCACCTCTGTAAACTCGATCGCTCACACGGTATGGATGGAAGTCGACATGCGAAGCGAGAGCGCCGTCGAACTCAACAAGCTGGACGCGCAGTTCAAAGAGGCCGTCCGGGCGGCGCTCGACGAAGAGAACCGATTCTGGGAAAGCCCGCACAAATTGACCGTCGATGTGGAACTAATAGGCGACCGTCCGACGGGCGAGCAAGCGACAGATGCGCCCATAGTAAAAGCAGCCCTTGAGGCAGACGCTCAACTCGGCATCAAATCGAGATTGACATCAGGCAGCACGGATTCCAACATCCCCATCAGCCTGGGCATTCCGGCAATCACAATCGACGGCGGAGGGCGCGGTCGAGGAGCGCACTCGCTTGCGGAGAGCTTCGATTCGACCGACAGCCATCTGGGCGCTCAGCGCGCCCTGCTCGTCACGCTTAACGTTTCGAACTTGAAGCTATAGCGCGCACCCGGCGAAGCCGGAGCAAAAGCCGTCGCGCATCACGCTTATCAGTGTTATTATTACCGGCGATGGGCCGCCGGACTCACGCGGCCCGGATGATTTATAAAACTGTTTTGTCTATGTCGGAATTTTTGCTGATATACGCGCGCCAATCGTGTTTGCGAGCGGTATTGCGAAAGCTGCGATTCATAGCAATCCCGCTACCCCCACCTGTGACAAGATTGCGCAAACCGAAGTCCTACACAAAATCACGGCAGGGCTGATCGCCGAGCGGCTTTCGCGCTATCGCCTCCGGAGTCTTCATTGGAGGAGATCGAGTCTAGCTCTCAAGACTGTGAAGTAGGAGCTTTTGTGTACATTTGTGTACAAAAAAGGT
>JAKEHD010000800.1 GCA_022615215.1 Blastocatellia bacterium | reverse complement strand
TTCAAGTGCTCGGCCCACGTCGCATATTCCTTCGGCGTCGCGAGCGGCCCGAGCGCCGCCGCGCGGACGGCGAGCGTCTCAATCTTCGAGGCGATGGAGCGGGGGCTCGGTTTCGTAATATACGAGCGGCGAGCGCGAACCGCGCGGCTTAAACTTCGGTCCGAAATTAATGTTAATCACCGGTTTGCCCATCACCGCGGCGTCCACGCTGATGCTGGAAGCGTGACTGTATCTCCAGGCCATAATGTGGACAGTAAGAAGTACGGCAGGCTGCTCGCCCGCGCCTTGCCCGTAGTGATCGAGACTGAGGAAGACAATGAGCGCATGCTCGGAGAAGCGGCGCGTTTGATGCGTAAGGGCGAAGAGAATCTCTCGCCTGAAGAGAAGGCGCTGCTCAAGGTCATGGCGACTCTGATCGAGCATTATGAAGAGAGAGCTTATCCGATACCCGAAGCGCCGCCGCACCGTGTATTGAAGACGCTTATGGAAAATAGAGGTCTGCGCCAGAAAGACCTGATGCATATATTCCGATCTTCGGGCACAGCCTCTGAGGTGTTGAGCGGAAAGCGCCCCATAAGCTTGCGCCAGGCGAAGGCGCTCGGAGAGTTTTTCCACCTTCCGGCCGATGTTTTTATCTGACAATCGTTCTGCCGGATTGCATCGAGCGATCACTATACAATTTCGAGAGAGGACTCGGTTCGTCATGTCGAAGATCAGAGTATTGCCTGATTCGCTCGCCAACAAGATAGCTGCCGGCGAGGTCGTCGAGCGGCCTTCCTCTGTAGTCAAAGAGTTGCTCGAAAACTCGCTCGATGCCGGGGCGCGCAAAATAAAGATGGAAGTCGAAGCGGGCGGCAAGCGGCTCATTCGCATCATCGACGACGGCGAGGGTATGACGCGCGATGATGCCATAACCGCTTTCGAGCGACACGCCACCTCGAAACTCCGCTCCGTAGAAGACCTCTTTAGCATAACCACGCTCGGCTTTCGCGGCGAAGCCCTCCCTTCGATAGCCGCCGTCTCGCGCCTCTTTCTGCGCACGAAGACCGCCTCGGACGCGGAAGGAACAGAAGTGGAATTCAACGGCGGGCGGCTCGTCGCCGTGCGCGATATAGCATGGCCCGGCGGCACCGAACTCGAAGTCAAAGACCTCTTCTTCAATGTCCCCGCCCGGCGCAAATTCCTCAAAAGCGACGCGACCGAGAGCATTCATATAACGAACCTCGTACAGCACTACGCGCTCGCAAACCCGGAGATAACCTTTCTGCTCGTAAACAACGGGCGCGACTCCATTCGCGTCGCTCCCGCGCGCAACCTGAAAGAGCGTGCTTATCAATTGCTCGGCGGCCGTGTGCTCGAAAAGCTCGTCCGGGTCGAGCGCGAAATCGAAGGCTGTCGCATAGAGGGGTATGTATCGAATCCGCAGGAGCAGCGGGCCTCGCGCGACGCTCAGTATCTATTCATCAACGGGCGATTCGTGCGCGATCAATTGATAGGCCGCGCGCTGAAAGAGGCTTATCGCTCGATGATGCCTTCGGGGACTTACCCTGCGGCCATACTCTTCATCGATATACCGCCCACCGAAATCGACGTGAACGTGCATCCTGCCAAAACCGAGGTGCGATTCCTGAACGAGAGCGCGGTGCTCTCTTTCGTCCGCTCGGCGGTGGCCGATGCCCTGACCTCGACGCAGCCCGTCACGCGACTGCCCGGCACAGCGACCAACGAACAGAGGATAGAATACCCCGACAGGGCGGCTTCCTATTCGGCCCCGGTGTTTCAACCGCCTTCGGCCCCGCGTTACCCTCTGCCCGACGGGACGGACGCAGGGGAGCAGGGGAGAGAAGAAGACGCGGAGACGGTTGAAGCGACGATTTCGTCTACGACTGCGGGTCAGAAACACGGAGACGCGGAGACGCAGAGACGCGGAGACGCGGAGACGGTTGAAGCGACGATTTCGTCTACGACTGCGGGTCAGAAACACGGAGACGCGGAAACGCGGCGAAACAGTACCGACCACCGACCACCGACCACCGACCACCGACCGCCGGCGCTCGAAGAGCAGGAGTTGCCGGGACTCGGACACGGCATAAAGCCTATGGGCCAGATTCGTGACAGCTACATAGCGGCGACCGATGAAGAGGGGTTGTTGCTGATAGATCAGCACGCGGCGCACGAGCGGGTTTTGTTCGAACAATTCCGCGATGTGCGATTGCCTCAGACTACGGGGGCGCAACCTCTGCTCATCCCTGAAACTCTCGATTGTAGCCCGGCCGAGAGAGAAGCCTTCGAAGCCGTTCAGAGTGAGCTTGAGAGCATGGGCATAGAGACTATGGAGCTTTCAGGGCGAACCATCGCCGTGAAGACCGCGCCGCCGGGCATCGCGCCGTCGGACGCTATAGCGATTGTGCGCGAGGTGCTCTCTGTGGTCGAAAGCGAGCGCAGGAGTCTATCGATAGATCACATACGCGACACGATTGCCGCTTCACTTGCATGCAAGGCGGCGATCAAAGTGAATATGCCTCTGACTATCGAGAAGATGCAGTGGTTGATAGACGAATTGATGAAGACCAAAAACCCGATGACCTGCCCGCACGGGCGGCCCGCCATAATGAGATTCGAGTTGCGGGAGATAGAGCGCGGCTTCAAGCGCCCGGTTTAAGGCCACAGAACCACACAGAAGTTCACAGAAAAAATGCTTCGAAGGTCGCACGCTGTATGAAATTTGTCGGCCAGGGCAGGCGTGTTTCTCTATGTGTGAGCGTTCCAAGTAACCGGATGCGCGCAATCCTCATTCAATCAAACAGCAGGGCCGCCGGTGATTGCAGACCCTCTCACGACAGGCGGAATCATGCCCGACCGCCACAAGGATAGCGATAGCGTACTCTAGCTATTTTGCAAGGTCTAAATCGAGACAATCGCTGGAAATCGAGGAACATCAAGAAGCATATTTCTGTGTATTTCTGTGTGATTCTGTGGCCGCTATCATACTATCAGCCGCTTAAACCCACACTTCTTTTCACCGAAATTCAACAACAAGCCGACGCGGACCCCTGTTGCCTTCAAGTAATCGAGCAACTGAGCTTCATGCTTGGGGGTATACTCTCTGTCGGCCTTCAATTCAACGAGGACTTTTTTCTCAATGAATAAATCGGACCTGTAGAGACCTACCTCCACGCCTTTGTAGAAAACCTTTATCTCGCATTGCTGCTCGGCAGTCATACCTTTTCTTTTCAACTCCTCGACCAGTGAGTTCTCGTAGACTTTTTCCAGAAAACCGTAGCCAAGCACCTTCCAGACCTCGAAAGCCGCTCCTATCGTTTCACGAGTGATTTCTCCATGCAGAAAATCTCTCATTACGGGAACCCTCCTAAGATCGAAAACCGGGTGAAATGATATACGCAGGGATTGAAAGATCAAGTGGCAAGAGAAGAGGTTGGCGGGAGGCAAAAGCGAACCCTCGATGAAAATCCCCTCCCTTACGGTCGGGGTACTGACTCGGGCGCGCTTTTGCCTTTGCTATCAGGAAGCTTTTCTTGACGTTGCCGGAGTGGCGGGACGAATGGCAAGCGGCTCATCAGTGCGGTAGGCCAGGCGGGCGGGCGCAGGTTCGATGAATTGTCTTAGCTTTCGAGATCTGACAGGCGCGCCGAGTTTGCCGAGCGCCTTGGCTTCGATCTGTCGTATGCGCTCTCGCGTCACATCGAAATACTGCCCGACTTCTTCGAGGGTGAATTCATTTCCATTCGCTCCCAGGCCGAAACGCATCTTTATCACCTTCTCTTCGCGCGGCGTCAGGCGCTTGAGCGCCTCTAAAGTCAACTCGTGCAACTTGGAGTAGATCATATCGTCAGCCATGTCGGTTACTGTGTGGTCTTCGATGAAGTCCGACAGGTGCGAGTCCTCTTCTTCGCCTACGGGAGTTTCGAGCGATATAGGCTCCTGAACTATCTCCATCGCCCGGCGCACCTTCGCTGCCGGGACGCCCATCTCCTGAGAGATTTCTTCGAGCGTAGGCTCTCGACCAAGCTCGCGTTCGAGTTCGCGCGAAGCGCGGGCGTGGCGATTTATGGTCTCGACCATGTGAACGGGTATGCGTATTGTGCGGGACTGATCTATTATGGCGCGCGTGATCGATTGCCTTATCCACCATGTTCCATAGGTCGAAAACTTATATCCGCGCCGCCAATCGAATTTGTCTATGGCTCTCATAAGTCCCAGGTTGCCTTCCTGTATCAGGTCGAGGAAGCGCAGGCCGCGATTGGTATACTTCTTGGCTATCGAGACAACGAGCCGCAGGTTTGCCTCTACCATTTCATTTCGCGCCTGGCTGGCTGCGGCCTCGCCTGTGACTATACGGAGGTGCGACCGCTCGATATCCAAGCCTGAAACCTTCCATGCTTCTTCCATTTCAGCCAGCCGGGTGCAGGCCTCGCGCAGGTTGCGTTTCGCAGTGCGTTTGGCTTCCGCGGTCTTTGCGCGCTCCAGGCTGAGGCGCGCTTTTTCGATGGCGGCCTTCGCCTCTCGCGCACGGTTCGCCGCGTCGCTTATGAGCGAGATAAGATGGTCTCTCTGTTGCGCAGTGAGTTCGAGCGCGCGAACCTGGCAACCTATCTCGACCCGCAACCGGGCGAGCTTGCAGGCGAGAGTCGGGAGTCTCTTCGACTTCTTGGGTTCCGCAGAGATGCGGCCGTAGAGTTTGAGCGCCCGCGTATAGAGCTTTTTGATAACGGCCATTCGCTCAAGCGTGACGGCCAAGCGATCTTCGCCGACTTCGTTGCTTACGCCCTCATGGTCGTTGAACTCCACGACCTCGCGTATATCGATTTCACCCCGGCGCAGCAGGGCGGCGATCCTTATGAGTTCTTCTATGCATAAGGGCGAGCGCGAGATGGTCTTCAAGACACGCACGCGTCCGCGTTCGATGCGACTCATGACTTCGAGTTCGCCCTCGCGCGTAAGCATAGGCAGAGCGGCCATCTCGCGAAGGTATATGCGCAAAGGATCATCGGTCTGACCGAGCGCGTCCTCCTCGATGTCGAGATCATCCTCGACCGTTTCTTCGGCCTTCGGGTCTGCTTCGCTTATGTCCGCAGAGACGATAAAAAGATCGTCCGCGCGGCGATCGGCGCCGCCTGCATCGAAGCAGGTTGAAGCAGCTTTGTCTGATTCATCCGCATAATCGGAAAAACCCTCCCTTACGGTCGGGCTACTGAAGATAGCTTTGTAAGTCATACCCTCTCCTCCTTCGTGTTACCGTTTCAAATCGGCATCCAACGGTTTTGCAAAAGGCATTCCTAAAACAGGTAGTGAGAAGACGCTTATTTTGCGGGTTTTACAGACGCGAGGGAAAATGGGTTGGGGCGCATTTTATGTAGACAAACGCCCTCGTAGGGGAAATATGCCGCAATCAGCTATCAGCTATCAGCTATCAGCCGTCAGCTATCAGCTATCAGCT
>JAKEHD010000799.1 GCA_022615215.1 Blastocatellia bacterium | reverse complement strand
ATAAAGATTTCTTTCTTATAAAGATTTCTTTCTTATAAAGATTTCTTTCTTCGGCATCCTGCCTGCTTGCCTTGCGGAGACGCCAATTCTTGAGAAAATCAGCAATGAGGCAAGCCCAGCACGCTAGAAGCGTGCGCTCCCAGATACTTCGCAACTGCCCTGATTCGTATCTGAGCGCCCTTCTGATTGCGGATTAAACGAGCGTATACTCTTTCAATCCGCAATCCGCAATCCGCATTTTGCTCATTCATATCTAAGCGCCACCATGGGATCGACCCTCGCCGCCCTGCGCGCAGGTATGTAGCATGCGAGCAAGGCCACTGCCGCAAGAAGTAGCGACACGCCTGCAAAGGTTATCGGGTCTGTCGGCGATACGTTGAACAGAAGGCTTTCGAGGAAGCGCGTGAGAGCGTAGGCCGCAGGCACGCCTACGCCCAGGCCCGATAGCGTCAATATCATTCCCTGTCCCACAACGAGCTTGAGTATGTTTCCGGGACGAGCGCCTAACGCCATGCGAATACCGATTTCGCGGGTGTTCTGCGTGACCATATAAGACATCACGCCGTAAATTCCGACCATAGCCATAACGAATGCCACAACTGCAAAGATGCCAAGCAACAGCATATTGAACTGCCGCTCGGCAACCGATGTCGATAAAATCTGCTCCATCGTGGCGACGTTGGCTACCGGCAGATTCTTATCAAGAGCCTGCACCTCGTTGCGCACCGCAGCGATCAAACTCCCAGGCTCGACCGAAGTGCGCGCGACCATGTTCATAAACCATAGATTGACCGGCTGGTAAAATGCAGGGTCGGCCTCCTTGTCCGGGGATGAGTATTTTACATCTTTCGCGATGCCTGCGATTTCGCGGACGTTTCCGAACAGATTCATCTGCTGACCTATAGGGTCTCGGCCGGGCCAGAAACGCCTCGCCATCGCCTCATTGATTATGATTGCCTTTCGGTCTTGCGCGTCCTGCTTTGTGAAATCGCGCCCGCGAAGCAGAGGGACACCCAGCGTGCGAAAGTAGCCTGGGCTGACTCGGCGTATCCCTGCGGAGGTGACTGCGTTCGGATCGACTTCCTGCCCAAGGATCTGAAACCCGACGCTCCCCTCGGTCCCGCTCACGGGAAGGTATTGCGTGACGGCCGCCGATTCGACTCCCGGCAAAGCTTCGACGCGCTCGATCAAGCGGTCGAAGAAATCCGACCAATCGCGGCTGCCTGCGTATTGCTCAAGCGGCAGGTTTATCTGCATGGTCAGAATGTTTTGCGGGTTGAAACCTATATCGACCTGCTGCAACCGTATGAAGCTTCTTATCATCAAGCCCGCGCCGACGAGCAAGACCAGTGTCAGCGCGACTTCGGCGATTACGAGCAAGCCCCTGAGTCTCTGGCCGCCTTCGGTTGTGCTTCGGCCTCCCTCTTTGAGCGATTCGTTCAGGTTCGGGTTTGAAGCTTGCAGCGCAGGGACCAGGCTGAAGATCATGCCCGTCAAAAGCGATAGTAGGAGCGCGAAACCGATCAAGCGATAATCCAGCCCGGCTTCGGCCATGCGAGGCAGGTTGGCAGGGGTCGCCGCAAGCAAAACATCCATCCCCCATAGCGACAGCAGCAACCCTGCCAATCCGCCCAACAGGGAAAGTAAAAGACCCTCGGTGAGCAATTGGCGAACTATACGCCAGCGGCTCGCGCCGAGCGCCAGGCGAACGGCGATCTCTTTCCGGCGCGTGGCGGCGCGCGCAAGCATCAGGTTTGCGACGTTTGCGCAGGCTATCAGCAACACGAAAGCGACGGCCGCAAACAGAATCAACAGTGCAGGTCTGACCCTGCCGACGAATTGCTCGCGAAGCGGCACGACCTCGACCGTGAGCCCTTCGTTGGTATTGGGGTATCTCTGGCCGAGAGAGGCGTTTATGGAATTCATCTCGCCCTGCGCCTGCGCTAAAGAGACATCGGATTTCAATCGGCCTATCACGACCAGCATGCGATTGCCGCGCTGACGGATTTCAGAATCTCTGAGCGCGAGCGGCGTCCACAAATCCACCTGCGATGGAAATCCCAAACTCGGCGGCATATCCATGTTTTCGGCGAAGCGAAAGCCCGCAGGCATAATGCCTATGATGCGGTGCTTCCGGCCGTTGAGCGTTATGGTGCGGTCGATGACGCTTGCGTCTGCGCCGAACCTGCGCTGCCAGAAACTGTGACTCAACAGGACGACGTGCTCGCGGCCCGGTTCTGCTTCTTCGTTTGAAAAAGTGCGTCCCATCATCGCTTCGACGCCTAAGATCTTGAAGAAGTCGGCCGTGACCCCGATGCCGCCTATCCGTTCGGGTTCTGTGTCGTCGGAGAGGTTGAGAGAACCGGGCAGAAGGGCCGAAATGTGATCGAAAGCGCGGGCCTGCTCGCGCCAATCATCGAAGTCCGGGTAAGAAGCGGGAAATTCCGTTTGATTCAAGTTAAGCTGCACGTTCCTGCCCCAGAGCAGCACTATGCGTTCGGCTTCTTTGTAGGGCAAAGGGCGGAGCAGTACGGCGTTCACAACGCTGAAGATAGCCGTATTTGCGCCTATGCCGAGCGCCAGAATCATTATCGCTATTGCGGAGAAAGCGGGCCGGGCGCGCAGCACGCGCACGCCGTAACGCAGGTCTTGCCAGAGTGTTTGCATGAGTCCTCCATCCAAAACGACGCGGCGAGGGGGAGACATAGGAGCGGCTACGCTCCGGAGACACGGCGATCTTTCTCCGCGTCCCCGTGTCTCCGACTCGTAGTCGAGTCAACTGTCCCCGCGTCTCATTCATATCTAAGCGCCACCATCGGGTCTACGCGAGTGGCCCGCCGCGCCGGAAGCCAGCAGGCCTCAATCGCCACTGCCGTGAGCGATAAAGCTACAATAGAGAATGTCAATGGGTCGGTCGCGCTCACGCCGTAGAGAAGATTTTCTATCAGCCTTGTGATCGTCAGCGAAGCCGCGAGTCCGATAGCCATCCCCGTGAGGGTCAGTTTCATTCCCTGCCCGACTACCAAGCGCAGAACATCGGTTGCGCGCGCGCCGAGCGCCATCCGAATGCCTATCTCGCGTGTGCGCTGTCTGACCATAAACGCAAGCACGCTATATAGCCCTATCATGCAGAGGAAGAGCGCGATTATACCTGAGCAAGTCAGAACGCTGCCCGTCAATAACACGGGCTTGTAAGCGGCGCTCACCTGCTCGATCATCGCTTTGTCTTCGGTTACAGGGACGATATGGTCTACCGACATCACCTCACGCCGCAGGAGCGGGAGCATCTGTAGCGGGTCGCCGGTCACGCGCACAACGAAGCGCGAATCGACCTGAGGTTCGAAATTGTTCTGCCAGTATGGGACGTAAAGAAACGGCTTTGGCGCTTCGAGTGCGTTGCGCAATTGCGCGTCTTTAAAGATGCCCACTACTTGATATTGCTGTTTCTCCACCGTCAAAAAGCGCCCTAACTGAGAATCATCCGGCCACATACGATTTGCCAGGGTCTCATTGACTATGGCAACGCGCGGTGAGCCTTCGCTGTCACCATCATCGAAATCACGGCCTTGAATCAAAGGAATCTTCAAAGTCTCGAAGAATCGGGGGGCGATTTCGTGGTACTGCGCCTCAAGCCCGTCCTCTGCGCGGACGGCCGCCTGTTCCGGCAGCCCGACCGAAACAGTAGCTTTATAGCTCCAGGCAAGGCCCGTAGCTGTTGCCAGACTGACCGACTGAACGCCGGGCAAAGCTTCGAAGCGGCGCACCACCTCGCGGGTGAATATCTGAGCCTTTTCAGGGCTGTAGCCTACGAGCCTCGGCCTCAGTCTCATTACCGCGACATTTTGCGGATCGAAGTTCGCGCCCTGACGTATATGGGCGCTGCTGCGAACGAGCAACCCGGCTGAAACGAGCAGCGCGAGCGTCAGTGCCACCTGAGCCACGACAAGCCCATCGCGCAAAAGATTGCGGCGGGAACTCTGCGCTCTGCCATCATCCTTCAATGCGCGAGCAAGATCGTGGCGTGTGGCCTGAATCGCCGGAGCCAGACCCGATAGCAATCCCGTGAAGGCTGCGAGCGCCAATGACCAGGCCAGCACTCGCGGGCTCAAACTCAGATCATAGAAGACCGAATGGCTCCCTGCGCTCATAGTGTAGAAGGCCAAAAGCAAGTCTTTGGCCCAGAGGGAGATAACCAGTCCGAGCGCGCCGCCCAGCATAGCCAGCAACAGGCTCTCTGTAAGGAGTTGCCGTATTAGATGAGCCCGGCTCGCCCCGACGCACAGGCGCACGGCGATCTCTTTGCGTCGCGCTGTCCCGCGCACGAGCAAAAGGCCGGCCACATTCGCGCACGCAATCAGCAGAAGCACGCCCGCCGCAATCATGAGCAGTCGCATCTGAAAGCCGAGATCTCCGCTGCCTCCCGGCTCGATGCCTATAGCGGGCATCAAAGTGACGCTGCGTCCTTCGTTGGTAGCCGGATACGCAGTCGCAAGTTGAGAGGCAAGAGCAGTCAACTCCGCCTGTGCCTCAGTCAGAGTCCGACCGGGAGCCAGACGCCCTATCACGTTCAGAAAGGTGCAATCGAATTTGAAGCCATCGCACCACCTGTATCCCAGGCGCAACATCATACTCGGTATCCACACCTCGTTCGGAGTCCCGACGATGACGCCGCGGAAGTTTTCAGGCGCGACGCCGACTATTTGAAAGTCCGTCCCGTTCACCTTGATCTGTTTGTCGAGAATCGCGGGGTCGCCGCCAAAGCGATGCTGCCACAGATCGAAACCGATCACCGCGACGGGATCACGGTCAGGCACGGTATCTTCTTCGGGCAGAAAAAAACGGCCCAACGCCGGTCGGATTCCGAGCAGGGAAAAGTAGTTTGCAGAAACGACAGCCCCTTCCTCTTCGCGCAAATCGCCGTCAGCAACCACGTTCAAGGGCGCAGTAGAATAATGCGCGGCAAGGGATTCGAAGGATGTCGTGTGATCGCGAAACCAGGTGTACTCGGGCCAGGCGAAAAATCTGTACCCGCTTCCGTTTTTATTGCTGTATACCTTGACCAGACGATCAGGCTCACTAACCGGCAAGGGCCGGTAAAATAGCGTGTCCACGAAGCTGAATATGGTGGCGTTCGCCCCTATACCTAATGCAAGCGTCAGGGCGGCCACAAGCGTGAATCCGGGCCTCTTTCGTAACATCCGAATCGCGTATCGCAGGTCTTGAAATAGATTGTTCATAGCCCGTCCTTTTAACGATGAATGATGAATCTGGATTTCTCAATTCATCTTTCCAGAGCGTCGTCGCGTAATCGCGTCGTCGCGTAATCGCGTCGTCGCGTAATCGCGT
>JAKEHD010000798.1 GCA_022615215.1 Blastocatellia bacterium | reverse complement strand
TTCTTCGATCTGACTTATGACTACGAAGCGAGTGCAGGAGAGATGGGAGCGGGCAGCACAGCGGGCAATTCAGGTCAGTTGATGGGCATAAGCGGAACGATTGATGGAGAGACCGAGAGCGCGGCTTACACTTATGACAATGTTGGCAGATTGAAGACATCATCGCAGACCACCGATGGAGTGACGGCGAGGCGACAGTTCGATTATGACCGATGGGGCAATCGAACAACGGTGTGGGACACCAATCACAAGACGCCTGTGCAGTTGCAGAGCGGGGCGCTCATTCGTCCTTTGTCTGTTGTCCGTCGTCCGTCGTTGCTTTAATCAAGGTCTTGAAAATGAACAACGGACCACTGACGACGGACAACGGACTCTGCCGCAGGCGGCTCTCAGATAGCGAGCCTGACCTCGAATTACACCTACGACCCGGCGGGGAATGTGACTATACCCCGACTGTTGATAACAGTATCCTCTCTAACGCTCCACCACCACCCTGATTCTGTGCGTCGGCCGCAGGGTCATCGAAGTCGTAAACGCTATAGGATGTCCCGACACCATCGTCAGGCGGAATCTCTGCGCCCTGGTCGCAAGCAGAAGTACTGCTTCTATCATGGCGAGTGAGAATCATAAGCATACTTGCGGGCCGACGCCGAAGGGGAAGTATGCTTATCGGGGCAGGCGCTTCTTCAGGCCAGATGCGATATGACTATTCCTTTTCAGCTTTGACAGTGAGATGTTTTTCGATGAACTGCTCGGCTTCCTCTTCGATAATCTCCCCTGAGACCGTATGGATGTGGCGGGCGAGCGGCGCTCTCTTTGCGGCGGGCAGTATATCTTCTGGGGCGATGATGACGTAGAAGGGCGTGCCCCATTTGCGCTCGTCGCCCACCTTGCGGCGGTACTTGTAATGAGGAGATTTTTTGCGAGCGTCTTTATCATCGGTCTCTGTAACGACGGGGCAGTCTATGCCTATGCGATTCGCGTATATTGCGATCTCTTCGGGAGCGGAATACTCGGTCACTATCACAAGGCCCAGCCCGCGATCCTTGTACTTGTCATAAAGCCGCTTGATTACGTGGCCGTTTTCGATGCTGTTATTGCACCAGGCGGCGATGTATCCGACTATCGTCAGGCGTTTGCCTGTGGCATACTCACGCAGGTTGAAGGCAGCGCCCTCGCGCGAGGTGAGCGTGAAGTCGTGGTAATCCATCTTGCGCTCGACGATGGGAGCAGGCTCCGGGTCGCTCGCGGTCGAAGCGAAAGCGACGGGCGCGGGCGTCCGGGATTGCGGGCCGGAAATCTCTGCCATCGGTCCCGCTGCAATTGCGAGCCACAGAATAATCAGTATAATTATCGTCTTCATATCGGCTTCACCTTGTACGGTCATTGATACCTATACTGTAATGTGCGGGTGCTTGATATGCAAATGTTCGGCGATCACAAGTTTCCGGGAAAGCTCTTCATAGTCGAGGGCATAGACGGGTCTGGCAAATCCACGCAACTCAGCCTCCTTCAGCAATGGCTCAGGCGTGAAGGCTATATGGTATTTTTCAGCGAGTGGAACTCTTCGCCGCTCGTCAAAGAAACCACCCGTCGCGGCAAGCGAAAGCAGATGCTCACGCCTACAACCTTCTCGCTCATTCATGCGACGGACCTTGCCGACCGCATCGAGCGCCACATCCTACCGCCGCTCAAGGCGGGGGCCATAGTCCTTGCCGACCGCTACATCTATACCGCGTTCGCGCGAGACGTGACGCGCGGCGTAAGCCCCGATTGGGTGCGCGAGCTTTATCGCTTCGCGGTCAAACCCACGATAGCCTTTTACTTCCGCGTGCCGCTCGAAGTCTCGCTCAAGCGAATACTGGGCGCGCGGGCAGGGCTGAAGTATTATGAGGCGGGACTGGATATAGGATTGACCGCTGATGTGGAGGAGAGCTTCAAGCTGTTTCAGGGCATGATATCGGATATGTACGAAGAGATGGTCAACGAGTTCGGGCTGACCGTCATAGACGCGACCCGTTCCATAGAAGAGCAACAGGACGAGGTGCGCGCCCTTGTCGAGCGAGAGATCGCCGACGTGCCTAAAAGCCCTGTGACCTATATGGAATTTGAAGAAGACTGAGGCCGATTTGAAGAACGACATCACGAGACCGAGATTCGAGTTCTACGGCAAGGGGATGCCCGGCGTGGATCTTAGCGAATTGCAGGGCAGGCTCATAGTCATAGAGGGACCAGACGGCGTGGGCCGTTCGACTCAGGTGGCTATGCTCAAGCCCTGGCTTGAGTCGAACGGGCATGCCGTGCTCGACACGGGGATGACGCGCTCGGCGCTCGCGGGGAAGGGAATCAAGCAGGCCAAGCAAGGCTTCACGCTCGCCCCCGTCTCGCTCACGCTCTTTTATGCGACAGACTTTGCCGACCGCCTCGAAAACCAGATGATTCCTGCGCTGAGGGCGGGGTTCATAGTGCTGACCGACCGCTATATATACTCTCTGATAGCGCGGGCCATAGTGCGCGGCATGGACCGCGATTGGATCAAATCGGCTTATGGCCTTGCGCTCAAACCCGATGCCGTTTTCTATCTGCGGCCGAATGTTACGGACCTGATCCCGCGCGTGCTCGCAAAGCCTGTGGGTTTCGATTACTGGGAATCGGGCATGGACATGCACCTGGGCATCGACAGGTTCGACAGCTTCGTCGAATACCAGACGCGCATGCTCGCGGTCTTCGATTCCATGGTCGAAGAGTACGGATTCGATGTGATAGACGCAAGCCAGCAGATAGACCCTATCTACAGAGCCTTGCAACGCCGAATCGGCCGCTTGCTCAGAGGAGCCTGAGCGGGTGCATGGGTGTCGGAAGGATGAGGAATGAAAGTATTTCCAGAGAGGAACACATATTTGGAGTGCGCCGCCCATTTTCTTTCTTTAAAGCTTTCTTTCTTCTGGCGGCGCTTTGGTTGCGGTAGAAGTTAGGCAAAAACTGAGACTCACAGCGGGCGAAAGCCGATGGTATCTTAGGAGGGGCGTGCTGCTTGTTAGGCAAAAACTGAGACTCACAGCGGGCGAAAGCCGATGGTATCCTTCCTCAAAACTGTCATTTGCTGCCGCGCGCAGTATAATGTCTCGCCGGCCCGCCGGAATAGCGAATATGGAGAACACTTCTTGACCGAACCTATCGATGACAGCGGGCCGAAAGAGGAATTGAAGCGCGACCTGACGCGGCTTGAAAGCTATGCCACTATCATAGGGATACTCGTCGGAGCGGGCATATTCGTGGTCACGGGCGAGGCGGGGGCGATTGCAGGGCCTTCGATCCCGCTCGCTTATCTCGTGCTTGCGCCCGTAATACTTGCGACCGCCGTAGCCTATTCGGTTTATCTCTCGACCCCGCTCGGCACACGGCCCGGCGGCGCTTATATTCATATATCACGCACCTTTCAGAACTATTACATAGGCTTTATCGCCATGTGGCTGAAGTGGCTCGCTTACATAGGCGCGCTCGTCATTCTATCGATCTCTTTCAGCAGATACCTCAAGGACTTCTACCCGAATATGGACCGGGCGCTCGCAGATGTTTTACCCTTCGGCGCGGCTTTGAACGAAAGCTATGCGGCCAATCCGAGTTTTGGCGAAGCCGTCATCGCCACAGCGACCATTCTCTTTTTCTTCTTCTTCAATCTTATAGGCGTCAAGTTCTACGGCCGGTTGCAGACAGCGATGTTCGCGGTGCTCTCGGTGGCCGTAGTCGTGCTCGTGGTGCCGGGACTCTTTGCCATCGATTTGAACAACTTCTCGCCGCTCTTTCCTTATGGGTTCGGGGTCACTCACACGCCCGAAGGGGATAGAGGCTTTCTGGCCGCGCTCTCATCGCTCTTTTTCGCTTACGCAGGATTCGAGAGCCTCGCGCAGACGGCGGGCGAAACACGTGAAGCGCGGCAGTCGCTTCCCCGAGTTTTCGTCAACGGCGTAATCGTAGCTATGGTGATCTTTTTCCTCATGTCGCTTGTGGCTTTCGGCGCGGTGCCTCATCAGGAACTGGCCGCTTCCAAACACGCCATGTCGGATGCGGCGCGGCGATTCCTGCCCGCATGGGGCGGCGCGGTCGTAACTGTCGGCGCGCTCATGGCTTTCACAACGAGCTTGAACGCCACGCTATACTCTCCGGCGCGAATACTCTTCGTCTTCGGCGAAGACCGCATGTTGCCGCAATGGTTCGCCCGCGTAAGCCCCCGGTTTCGCACGCCCTGGGTCAGCCTCTCGGTCAATACGCTCATAGCCGTGTTGCTGCTGTGGACGAGGAGCTTCGGCTATGTTCTGGACATCGTGGTGGCGGCGATGTTTATGCTTTATGGTCTTCACAGCGCGTCGCTCGTTGCGCTTCCGTTCGTAAGGCCCGAACTCTACAAAAAAGCGAGCGTGCGGCTGCCCCGGATGTTCGTTGTGATTTCAGGACTCGTTTCGTTTGCCGCAATGTCTTATCTGGCGGTGACGACTCTCTACCGCGATTGGGCCAGGCAACAATCGCTCCCCCCCGAAGGCCGGGGCCTTGCGATATGGCAACTTCTTCTTATATGGCTCGCCGCCGGAACCCTCTTTTACCTCATAGGCCGTTGGGAAGGCCGCCGCAGCGGATTCGATTACAAACGACGACTGACTGAAGAATGGAACTGATCAGCTATCAGCTATCAGCTATCAGCTAAAAGTTTCGAACCACAGATCACACAGATTTCACGGATA
>JAKEHD010000159.1 GCA_022615215.1 Blastocatellia bacterium | reverse complement strand
GGATGGAAGCGGTCTTCATTCGCGCGCCCCGTATATGCCGCGTGGGACCGAACGTCGAGGTGCTTGCAAGGCTTGCGGGCGAACCCGTTTTCGTTCGTGAAGGCAATATACTGGCGGCCACCTTTCACCCTGAGCTTTCTGAAGACGAGCGAGCGCATCGCTTCTTTTTAGAGGTGGTGAGCGAGCCGGTCACAATAGGAGGGCGATGATGCAGCTATACAAATGGGAAGAGATCGAAGAAGAACCGATCACAGATTTGCTGACGCGGCGTTACATCTCCGGCGAGCAGATAACGCTTGCGAGATTCTTTCTCAAGAAAGGCTGCTTCGTCGAGGCCCACTCGCACGAGAACGAACAGATGTCTACGGTGATAACGGGCGCGCTCAAATTCGTCGTCGACGGCAACACAATAATCGTGAGAGCGGGCGAGACGCTTCGCATACCGCCTTTCAGCGCGCACAGCGCCGAGGCGCTCGAAGACACGGACGCGCTCGATGTCTTCTCGCCCGTCCGCAGCGACTGGATAGAAGGCCGCGACGCTTATCTGCGCGGCTGAGTCAGCTATTATCTCAGAAGTTCCGAACCACTGATTACACAGATTTCTCAGATATTTTTCTGTGTTATCTGTGTTATCTGTGGTTGAATACTGACCCTGACGGTTGATGGCTGAAGACGGAGAGCAATATGGATTTTGAATTGAAAGGCAAGGCGGCCGTTGTCGCCGCATCGTCGAGCGGGCTTGGAAAGGCCATCGCCCTTGAGCTTGCAGCCGAGGGCGCGCGTGTCACAATCAATGCTCGCAGTGAAGCAAATCTGCGTCGAGCAGCAGACGAAATTCGTTCGGCAACCGGAGCCGAAGTCTTGCAGGTAACGGGCGACTTGACACGAAAAGAAGACGTTCGACGGCTGATCGCTGAAACCAAAGACCGCTCAGGCAGCGTCGATATACTGGTCACGAATGCAGGGGGACCGCCTGCGGGATTCTTCGATGATTTCAAAGAAGACGACTACCGCAAGGCTGTAGAGTTGAACCTCATCAGCACGATAGCCCTCTGCCGCCAGGCTGTGCCGCACATGAAGGAAGCAGGCTGGGGCCGCATAGTCGCCATCACTTCGATAGCCGCAAAGCAGCCGGTTGAAAACCTTATATTATCGAACACGGCGCGGGCGGGGGTGCTTGGGTTTATGAAGAGCCTCGCCGATCAGGTCGCCTCTTTCGGCATAACTGTAAATGCAGTGTGTCCGGGTTATCACCTGACCGAAAGGCTCAGAGACCTCGCTTCGCTGGTTGCAGGCAAGGAAGGAGTGAGCGTCGAAGAAGTATACGCGCGATGGGCCGCCTCGACTCCTATGAAACGCATAGGCGACCCGAAAGAGTTCGCCGCCGCCGTAGCCTTTCTCTGCTCCGTTCGGGCCAGCTACATCACGGGCACGGCCATTCAGATAGACGGCGGCGTATACAGAGGATTGATCTGATCGCCTGACCTCATCTCGCTTTATAGTTGACCTGCGCTGCATTTGGAAAATACCTTTTGCCTGTACGGGCGACCCTCTGTGGTCGCCCCTCATTTCGAAGAAGCCGGCAGGCTGCGAATTCGCTCCTACACCGCTTAGAAAATGCCATATAATTCCGTTTGAAATGACGACCGTAAACATACGCCCATACGCTCCCGACGATTTCGACCGGCTCTACGAAATTGACCACACGGCATTCGCGGAAGACATTGCGTATTCACACATCGAGCTTCAATACTACGTGAGTTCGCGCAAATGCCGGACGCTCGTCGCCGAAGACGCGGGCGAGGTTATAGGCTTCGTGATAGGTTGTTCAGAGCCAAGGCATTTAGGTCATATCATCACAATCGATGTCGCGCCGCACCGTCAGCGGCAGCGCATAGGCAGCCTTTTACTGGCCGAGATAGAAACGTGGCTATGGGAGCGGGGCGCTGAGGCGATTTATCTGGAAACGCCCGTAGACGACGCGGGCGCGCGCGGGTTCTACGACCGGCACGGATATTTCATCCTCGAACGAATCGAGGGGTATTACAACGACTCGCTCGACGCGTATCTGATGATGAAGACAGATAAACGATCAAACCGGATGTAGCGATTTGCAATTGACTGCATGCTTATGAACAATTAGAAATTGCGAGGATCACAGAAGTATTCGTTATTTCTTCTCTGCTCCTCGCTTGCGGGGATTCAGGGCCGTGTACAAATTTATCGGCCGCTTAATCGACGAAGAGGAGGGGCGCTGAGTGAAGGTTGAAACAGGTGTGATAGCCGCCGCAGGGTCGGGCACCCGGATGCTGCCGGTTTCGTCGGGCTACCCGAAAGAGCTATTGCCTATAATAAACAAGCCCGCGATACAACTGATCGTTGAGGAATATATAGATTCCGGACTGAAGAAAATCATAATCATAACCGGAGAAAACCCAAAACCTCTTCGCAGACAATACGATCTGTCGAACCTTCCGCCTCGCGGCAAGTATCAGGCGCTTGACGAATTCGCAGATAAATTGTCAGGGATAGAAATAGTGTTCGAACCTCAGCAAGGGCCTTATGGCAACGGTACGCCTTTGCTCGTAGCCCGGCCCCATATACCCGAAGGCGAAGGATTCATTTATGCCTACGGCGACGATATAATCAAATCCGCCTCGCCTTTCACAAAACAACTCATTGAAAAGCATGAACGCACGGGCGCGCTCGTTGTCGGCACACAGGAAGTTCCCTGGGAGGATGTCACACGCTACGGCATCGCTCAGATAAAAAACAACAACCCTGAGCGCGAACTCGATGATGTTGTCGAGAAACCTTCCCGCGAAGAGGCCCGCTCGAATCTCGCCATGTTCGGCCGTTTTCTGCTCTCGACCGATATAATTCAGATACTGACCGAAATCCCTCTCGGCAAATCCAACGAACTATGGCTCACGGACGCCGTGCGGGAATACATCAGCAGGGGCGGGCGAGTCGTGGCCGAATCGGTCGCAGGCGGCGAGTGGCTCACTATCGGAGACCCTATCAACTATCTGAAGACCGTCATGGAATATGCGCTCTCCGACCCTGAGATTCGCGCCGCGCTCGAACCGCGAATACGCGCCCTTCTCGATCAGGGGTCAGGGACCAGGGATCAAGGATCAGGAACCAGGGGCCGGTCTTCTAGCTGATAGCTGACGGCTGACGGCTGATGGCTGATCCCCGTACATGCGGCGCGCGTCATCGCCTGTGAGCGATTTCAGAAATTCTATCAGATCGCTCTGCTCGCGCTCGGTGAGATCGACGGGCTGCAATTCCCAATCGCGGCTCGGATTGTCGTTTCCGCCCTTCATATAAAAGCGCACCACATCGGCGAGGGTCGCGGCGCTGCCGTCATGAAAGTAAGGCGCAGTCAATTCCACATTGCGCAGCGAGGGCGTTCGGAAAGTCCCCAGGTCGAGCGCGTTCCCGGTTACGAGGAATCGCCCTAACTCGTGCGCCCCATCTTCCGTGGCGAGCGCGCCGAGCGACGCGCGCGATTGCGGCGTTCTTACGATTTGCATGGCGCGCCGCGTGAGACCGCCGAACGCCGGGTGATTGGCCGCAACGCCCGTGTTACGGAAATTTTGATCGGTCAGAAAAGGGAATGCCTGATTGAGACTGTGACATATAGTGCAGCGCCCTTTGGTGCGAAAGATGAAGAACCCGCGCTCGGCCGCTTCGCTCAGAGCCTCCCGGTCGCCTGCTATGAAACGATCGAAAGGCGAATTGGCCGAAACGAGCGTTCTCTCGAACGCGGCAATAGCTTTGGCTATGGAATCTATGCGGACGCGCCCGCCGAAGACTTCGCGGAACCTGCTCGCGTAATCCGGTATGGCTTCGAGCCTCTCTACAACCTGCTCGAAGGATTCATTTCCCATTTCGTTCGGGTCAACGAGCGGCATCTTCGCCTGGGCTTCCAGGGAGTCAGCGCGGCCGTCCCAGAACTGCCCCGTATTGAACATGGCGTTGAGGATCGTGGGCGAATTGCGTGTCCCGCGCTTCCCGCCTATGCCTTCGGCCACGCGCTTACCGTCCGCGAATGCGAACCTGGGTTCGTGACAACTCGCGCAACTGACGCTCGAATCCGACGAGAGTAGTTTGTCGAAAAAGAGCATCCGACCCAACTCAACCTTTGCGGCCGTCAGAGGGTTGTCTTTCGGAACATAGTAAGACCAGAGTTCGGGAGAAATCCCTAACGGAACGTCGAGGTTGAATTCGCTAACGCCTCCGGCCCGCCCATCCGCCTGAGCGAAAGTTGAAAACAAGAGCGCCAGGATGATGATAATCGCGCACTTGAGCGTAGCCGTCCTATTCATAAATCACCCCTGCTCCCCTGCTCCCCTGCTCCCCTGCATGTCTTCACCCCTGCTCCCCTGCTCCCCTGCTCCCCTGCTCCCCTGCATGTCTTCACCCCTGCTCCCCTGCTCCCCTGC
>JAKEHD010000797.1 GCA_022615215.1 Blastocatellia bacterium | reverse complement strand
TACCGTTTCATCGCGTCGGTTGTCGAAAGAGATTACTCAACCGATCAACCCGCCCTGTTGGAACAGGCTCTACCGGCGAATCCCTCGCCTCAAATTTCGGGTCCGCGCCTGTCTCGAAAATATATCTATGCCGCTCTGATTGTGGCGGCGACTCTCAGTATTTTTCTGATCTCAAGTTTTATCGTTCGCCGCACCCGCGAGACAACCGAATCCAGGCGGTTGCTTGCCGTGCTCCCTTTCACTAATATCAGTCCCGACCCGGAGAAAGAGTATTTCAGCGACGGCCTTACGGAAGAGTTGATTACGAATCTATCTCAACTCAACCCGCAGCGATTGGGAGTCATCGCCCGAACCTCGGCCATGAGGTACAAGGAGACTCGCAAGTCTGCGGCTGAGATCGGACGGGAACTCGGAGTCGATTATCTGGTCGAAGGCAGCATCCGGTCAGAGGATGGCCGCGCGCGCATCACGGTTCAACTTGTGCGGGTCAGCGATCAGAGCCACCTGTGGGCGCAAAGCTATGACCGGCCATTCGAGGATGTTCTGAAATTACAACGCGAAGTGGCCGAAGTGGTCGCTCATGCTTTATCGCTCCAGATCATTCGACCTCGCACGCCTGAGCCGACAATCGACGCGGCTGCGCGTGAAGCTTATCTCAAAGGTCAATATCAGCTAAACAAGAGAGACCCGGCTGCGACCCTTCAGGCCATAGAATTCTTTCGGCTTGCCGTTAATGCCGCCCCCAATGATGGGCGAGCTTATGTCGGCCTGGCAGAGGCTTATTTGCAGTTGGGCGGCTCTCCCGGAGAAGCGAAGGAAGCCGTAGCGAAAGCCAGAGAGTCGCTTGGCAAGGCTCTGGCGCTCGATGATACGCTGGCCGAAGCGCACAGGTTGTCAGGCAATATCTCCTTGTTGAATGATTGGAACTGGCCGCTGGCGCGGCGCGAGTTTGAACGTGCCCTTGAACTTTCTCCGGGACATGCCATGACCCATCACGGCTATGCGACCTATTTATCGACGCTCGGCCGTCACGATGAGGCAATCGCTCGAATGAAGAAGGCGATAGAGATGGACCCGATCTCTCCGCTCGTTATAGGCGATTTGGGTTGGTTCTATTATGCGGCCGGGCGCTACGAAGAGGCGGCCATGCAATCGTTGAAAGCCCTGGAGCTTGAGCCTAACGATTTTGCGGCGCACGATTGTTTGCTCCATGCCTACTTGATGCAGGGCAAAACCGATGAGGCCGTCGGTCAGGCGCGGACGATTATGAGTTTGCGCGGAGCGACGCCTGAAGAGATAGAGGCGTTGAGTACGGGCGACGACCGGGAGCGGCTGAAGGCTTTCTGGAACTGGCAACTGAATTGGCTGCGCGATATTGCCGCCCGCTATTATGTAGACCCATACTACTTCGCTCTGACTTACGCAGACCTCGGCGCGACCAATCAAGTTATCGAAAACCTGGAAGCGGCTTATCGCGATGGCTCGACTCTTATGCCATTCGTTCACACTGAACCGCGTTACAATCATCTTCGAACGAACGAACGCTTCATTAATCTGATTCAGCGAATCGGCCCTCACACAAATTAGAAATCCTGTGACGACGAGCCGGGAGAGCAACCGTAAACCCCTGCAAAACGAATAGTTGAATCGCTGAATCATCGCCTCATAGAGAACTCAGCAATAACTCAGAGTCTTAAAATTGCGCCCTTCCCGTGTTTCCCTAAAATTTCTTGAGGCGGAAAAATCCTCCGAATCGCTTCGAGCCGATTTTTGCGAATCGTCTAAAGATCGTTCGGTGAGGGGCGGGAAAGTTTCCTCGCTCGTGTCGCTTTTCGACCTGCTGGTTCGTTTATCAGGCGAACGAACCGGTTTCGGCCCATTGATTGATAGTAATTGGGAAAGGAGTATCGCTATGAAATCCGTTCAGCTTATGAGATATGTCAAAGCAGGTTTTCTCTCTCTGATCGCTGCTTCGCTGGCAGTAGTTGCGCCCTTGAGTTTCAGCCGTGATGCACGGGCTCTGGCCTTTGCGCCCCAGGCTGATTTGAGTGAAATCAAATCTCACTTCGCCAGATTCGATAATCACCGCATTCACTACAAGAGCCATGGCACGGGCGACGAGGCGCTGGTCTTCGTTCACGGTGGTGTGGGCAACATGAACATCTGGCGTTTACAGGTGCCCGCTTTCAAAGATAAAAAACGGATTATATTGATCGACCTGCCGGGGCACGGACAGAGCGACAAGCCCAGGATCACGTATTCGATGGATGTTTTCGCGCGGGCAATCGATGCAGTCCTGAATGAGGCTAAGGTGAAAAAAGCCGTGTTGATCGGCATAAGCATGGGCACGCCCGTCATCCGCCAGTTTTATCGCCTCTATCCCGAAAAAACGAAGGCGCTGGTTTTTATAGACGGACCATTACGGCCGCTCGCGCCATCGGAAGAGATAGGCCAGGAGTTTATCGCTCAATTTCGCGGGCCGGATTATATGGAAGCGGCCAGGCAGTTCAATGCCGGGTTGATGACTGCGAAGATACCGGCCGAAATGCGCGAGCAAATACTCGCCTGCTGGGCCGATACGCCACAGCACGTCATCCTGAGCGTTCTCGAACAGGTTACTTTGCCTGATGCGGCTCCTTCGATCTGGAAACCGGATCAAATCAAAGTGCCGGTCCTGGCCGTCTATACGAAAAACTTCTACGTTCCCGAAGACAACGAACGATACTTACGCAGCATAGCTCCCGCGACCGAGTATCACGCCTGGGGTGATGTCGGACACGCCATCATGGTGGAAAAGCCCGACGAGTTTAATGAGACGCTACAAAACTTTTTAGCGAAACAGAAAATCTTAGAAGCCAGATAGGAGGAGCAGGTCATAGGAGAAGGAATGGAATGCGAGTTTTAGATTCAGGATACGACCCTACAGCTAAATCGACAGTCGTAAAAGGGAAAGACGCTCACTCGCTTCCCAAAGCTCCGCTTCACAGCCATTCGCCCGTCTCGCGGCGTCGAATGCTTAAGGCACTGACCGCATCAGGTATCTCCGTTGCGGCCTCTCTTGCGCTGGCCGACACTCCGGTCAGAGCAGTTGCGGAGACAGGGCAATCGCCGTCCGAAGCCGGGCCGCTATTCAGCTTCGAGCGCGTGGCCGAGAAGGTCTATGCGGCTATTGCCCGCCCCGCCGCAAAGGAAAACTGCAATGCCGCAGTGATCGTCTGCACGGATCACATCCTCGTCGTCGACACACACTCGAAGCCATCAGCCGCGCAAGCTCTGATTCGACAGATTCGCACGGAAATCAGCGAGCGCCCCGTCCGCTACGTCGTCAATACGCATTTCCACTGGGATCACGTGCAAGGCAATCCGAGTTATCCGGCTGCTTACGGCAATAATGTCGAGATTGTCTCATCTACGGCGACGCGGGAGTGGCTTACGCGAGAAGGGGCAACGCGATTGCGCCGGTCGCTTGACGCGCTGCCTGGGCAGATTGCAAACCTTCGCGCGCAACTATCTGCTGAAAAAACGCCTGAGCGCCGGGAGCGGCTTACAGCAAGGATCGCGGAATTGGAAGCGTACCTCGAAGAGATGGAGCCGCCGGAAAAACATATAATCCTGCCGACTGTGACATTCGATCAGCGGCTGGTACTTTATCATGGGGAATGCGAAATACATCTGCTTTTTCTCGGCAGGGGCCATACGGCAGGCGATATAGTTGTCTACCTCCCGCGAGAGCGCGTCGTTGCGACGGGCGACCTGATCGACAGCGTCCTGCCCTACATAGGCGATGGCTACCCGGACAGTTGGCCGGGCACGCTGACAGCTTTGGGTGATCTCGATTTTCAGCGCGTCATTCCGGGACATGGTTCCGTTCAGAAAGGGAAATTAGTGCTGGACTTCTATCGCGCTTATCTCGAAGAGATCAACGAAACCGTAGCTCGCGGCGTAGAGCGCGGTATTGCTCTTGCGGAATTACAGCGCAGGCTTAGGCCAGCCCGGTTGCGCTCGTTCAAAATAGCCGGGCAGTCTGCACGGTTGGCGAGCGAAGCTTCCGCTCTGGGTGCAATCGACGCTCAAGGCGTGATTGAAAGCGGAGTAGCGGCCAATGTGGCTGATGTTTACGATTACTACGCGAAGAGGCGCGGGCGGTAGCCGAAATTCGAGATGAAGCGGGAAGCAAGTTGAAATTTCGCAACCATGATCCCGGCGAGGTTCGGTCACCGCTTCTTATTTCCATCCTCTCTAATATCTTCTTCATTGTGCTGTGCGCATTCGCCGGCATTCAAGCGCCGAGGGCCGCTGCCAGGCGGCGCACCCCTGAGCGAATCTCTTTTGTGCTTACTCCCGTGTAGCCGAGGAGCAAGCCGCCTCGGCCTACGGCTTCGATGGAATAAAATGACAGAGGCGGCGCGGTAACATTGTGAGCCTGCGCCTTTGCAGATGCCTTGAGATCATTCACGCCTTTCGCCAGCCGGCCCACCAGATGCATACCGGCTTCGGCCTCTCGAACGTCGAGCAATCCTTTTAGCTCTCGCTTTGTCGCTTCGACCAGCATAGCCTGACGCTCTTGATACAATGCGCGCATGCGTCTGATGTGGCGGGCGAAATGGCCTTCGAATATGAAGTCCGTCAGCGCCGCCTGCTCAAGCGAAGGAGGATGAGAGACCGTGTGTGATCGCGCCGTGATGAAAGCATCCACGAGGTCCGGCGGCACCACAAGGTAGCCGAGTCGCAAGGATGGAAACAACACTTTGCTGAAGGTGCCGACATAGATCACGCGGCCCTCGCTATCGAGTCCCTGCAATGCCGCAAGCGGGCGGCCCGCGTAACGGTATTCGCTGTCGTAATCGTCTTCGAGTATCCACGCGCCCGAACGGCTCGCCCATTCGAGCAATTCCAATCTTCTCGAAAGGCTCATCACGACGCCGAGCGGATACTGATGCGAAGGCGATACGTAAGCCACTTTTGCCTTATGCGATAACGCTTCGCCTGCTGCGACATCAAGCCCATGTTCGTCTACGGGAACGGGCACGAGTTGCGCGCCCGCGCCGAGCAGGGCACCGCGAGCGCCCAGGTAACCGGGGTCTTCTATCCAGGCGGCATCGCCGGGGTCGAGCAATACGCGGGCCGAAAGGTCGAGTCCCTCCTGAGAGCCGGATACTATGATTACCTGTTCCGGTTCGCAACGGACCCCGCGAGCAGAGCCGAGATAATCGGCCACCGCTTCGCGCAAAGGAAGGTAGCCTGCCTGATCGCCGAAGCCCAAGCGCGCGCGCGGAAGGCGTCGCCATCGCTTCGAGAGGATTCGCCCCCAGGTCTCGAACGGGAACTCGTCAATCGCCGGAAGCCCCGGTTGAAAAGCTCGCACCTTGCTTTCGTCCCGTGATGAACTCGACTGCGTTCGGGCAAGGAGCGCGCCCCTTTCGGAAAGCGACCGGCCCTTAAAAACCCCCTGCGCCGACCTGAGAAAGGAATCTTTATGGGACGCCCGCGCATAAACATTTCTTTCTTCTCTCACGCGAAGCAGATCATCGGGCAATGCGTGAGCGACGAAAGTGCCGGACCCGCCTCGCCCTTCGATATAACCTTCTGCAAGGAGTTGCTCGAAGGCAGTTATAACCGTATTGCGAGAGACCTGTAACTCCTCTGCAAGGGCGCGCGTCGACGGCAGACACGCTCCCGCTTTCAGGCGGCGAGTCAGTATCGCTTCGCGCACACAATCGTAAATCTGGCGGTGGATCGCTACGGTTGCAGAGCGGTCTATCGAGACGACCGCCAACGCCAAAGCGTCAGAACTTCTGCCCATGATGGATGAATCCTTATAATTGAATACCCCGACCGTGAGGGAGGGGTATCGGCCCATATACATCAGCCCTCAGTCTTCAGTCTGAAAGCTGATGGCTGAAAGCTGATGGCTGATACTGGTACTCTCACTTTAGGCCAAACTGGTACTTGTGTCTATACCGCTTTCAGCTATCATCTACGTTTGTAGAAACCAATGGTTCAATGACAGGAGGAAGCAGCGATGGAAGCTATCACGAAAGCGGAAGAGACCGCGCAGGTGAAGACGCTTGAAAACACGCCTGCCATACTTCAGGCTATGCTGGCTCCGCTAACCAATGAACATCTCGACTGGAAGCCTTCGGCCGAGCGGTGGTCGATTTCGGAAGTGCTAGCGCATCTCGAAGACGTGGAGTTGCGTGTTACGGGATTGCGCGCTCGACGTATCGCAACCGAAGACAACCCGCTCCTTGAGTCTTACGACCAGATTGAAGAAGCGGCTAAGGGAACCTATTCGGGCAGAGATGGGCGCGAGCAATTAGAGCGATTCTGCCGGGCGCGACAGGAATCGCTCCAGTGGCTCAAGGGCTTATCTCCGGGCGACTGGCAGCGAACGGGCCGGCACCCCGAAGTAGGTTTGATCCGATTGGAGCAGATCATGAACCTCTGGGCCTTTCACGATCTCGGACATATAAGGCAAGTGGCGGAGCTTGTTCGCGCGATCTCTTTCTGGGACGGTATAGGCTCTTTGCAAAGGTACTACAGCGTGAACCCATGAGTTTTACGCAAAGCGAGGAAAGGCGGTGAAACTATAATGAGCGAAGCAGGCGCGAGAAATATACCTGAAGTCTCTTCGGTCCCGGAACCATCGGGAGCGAGAGATTTCGATTTTCTGATCGGAGAGTGGCTGGTTCACAACAGGCGATTGAAAGAGCGTTTGAAAGGCTCAAACTCCTGGATAGAGTTCGAGGCGACCCTCGATGTCAGGAAGGTGTTGGATGGATGCGGCAACATAGATCATTACAAGACCATTCGCGACGGCAGATACTTCGAAGGCATGAGCATACGCATCTTCAATCCTTCAATGAAACAATGGAGCATATACTGGGTCGACAGTTGGAACTGCGTTCTCGAAACGCCTGTGGCGGGCGGATTCAAAAATGGAGTCGGGGAATTTCTCGCCGAAGATACATTCGAGGGGAAAAAGATACTGATGCGGTTTTTGTGGTCCGATATAATGCCAAACTCAGCGCGCTGGGAGCAGGCATTCTCCGAAGACTGCGGCCGGACCTGGGAGACGAATTGGATCATGGAGTTTGTGAGGAGAGCAACCCCTGCGCCATAATTCCCTCACAAGGTAAGAAGCCATTGCGCAGAGGTTGAATGTAGAGTTTATGAAAATAGAGTTTGCAGAAACAGATGCGGAAGTCGAGCGGTGCTTTCCCGTGATGGCGCAACTCCGGCCGTATCTCACATTGAGCGATTTTGTGGAGCGAGTAGGGCGGCAAGCTCAACAGGACGGCTACCGTACGGCATATCTCGAAGCGGACGGCGCGGTAAAAGCGGTTGCTGGCTTCAGGGTGATGGAGATGCTTGCGCGCGGCCGCTCGCTTTACCTTGATGACCTTGTAACCGATGGGGATGAGCGGTCGAAAGGCTATGGGGACTCTTTGTTTGACTGGCTCGTCGAGCATGCGAAGTCGCTAGGCTGCGAGCAATTGCATCTGGACTCAGGCGTCCAGCGGTTCGACGCACATCGCTTCTATTTCAGAAAGCGTATGAAGATAGACGCATATCATTTCAGCGTCAAGCTCGGCAGGTGATCTTCCGTCAGTCTGACGGAAGTAGAATTGTATTGAGATTTTTTGGAAAGGCTATCGAATAAATGACGACTTTCACACCGACCGGTCGCAGCAAGCTTCGCCGCCTCCCGACGCGAGGCTATACGGATCGAGAGACGATTTACAAAATCCTTGACGAGGGACTCCTCTGCCACATTGGGTTCGCAGTCGACGGCCAGCCCTACGTGATACCTACTTCTTACGCGCGAGCGGAAGACACGCTCTATGTACACGGCTCGGCTGCTTCACGCATGCTGAAGGAGTTGCAAAAGGGCGTCCCTGCCTGTGTGACAGTGACATTGCTTGACGGGCTTGTGCTGGCAAGGTCGGTCTTTCACCACTCGATGAACTATCGTTCGGTCGTGGCATTCGGACGGGCGGCGCTTATAACGGATGCGGATAAAAAGATCGAAGCCCTGCGCGCCATCACAGAACACATAATCTCCGGCCGATGGGCAGATGCGAGAACGCCCAACGAGAAAGAGTTGAATCAAACTTCTGTGCTGGAGTTTTCCATCGAAGAGGCTTCGGCCAAGATAAGAACCGGCCCGCCTCTCGACGATGAAGAAGATTACGCCCTGCCCGTGTGGGCCGGTGTGGTCCCGCTTGAATTGAACGCGCTTGCGCCCATTCGAGACCCGCGCCTCTCTGATGGCATGGCTCCGCCCACTTATGCCGCTGAGTACCAGAGGCCGAACTCTAACAGGTCGGGCAGAAAGGATTGAATTATGGCAGAATCGTCGAAAAGCCCCGCCGAAGAGAAGCGAAAGGTGACGGTTACAGAAGCCCTTGCCCAGCTGCCGGGCGAGAAAGGAGAGCGATTCGCCACTGTCTTCAAACACGGCAGCCTTTTAGTCGAGATTTACGCGCCGCGCGGTATCGATCCGCAGAAGCCTCACACGCGCGATGAAATATATACTGCGCGCGGGATAAAATGAAACTTTTTCCGCAAGTACAGAATCATATTTGGAGTGCGCCGCAATCGGCGGCGCTTTGGCTTCGATAGTGGGCTTT
>JAKEHD010000796.1 GCA_022615215.1 Blastocatellia bacterium | reverse complement strand
TGCTTGCTTCTTCGGCTAACACATTTGCCTTTCCGAGTTCCGAATCGCTGACATATCCGAGCCTCTTTGAGAGATGAAGAAAATATCTCGTTTCAGCGAGTGATCCCGAAGCAACGGACAGAAAGTGAGAAAAATCCCTCTTGCTGTTCCGGTTCGATCCTTCGGCTATATTGGCCGGAACAGAACTGGCAGCGCGACGCAACTGCGACGTTAAAGCATATATTTCTTCACGCGGGAATTGCCTTGTGAGTTTATAGACATGCACAGCAAGATCGTCAGTCAATTGCCATGCCCTGATTTTCGTGAAATCTCTTGCCATAGTTTCCTCCTGAGTTATCGCCTATACTCTTGCAGAACTGTATGCCAGGCCAGTGTAACACCCGTCATCAGCCTTAGCCATCTGCTCAGCTGATAGCTGATAGCTGATAGCTGATAGCTGATAGCTAATCCCGATGCATGCCGTGAGTGGTGAGCCGTTTGTGGCGGAAGTCTTCCATGCCGAATCCGCAGTAGCGGCAGGTTTTCGTCGTGGGGATGACCTTGCCCGGATTGCAAAGCCCTGAAGGATTGAATACGTCGCGCACCGCGAGCATGCGGTTGAGATCGTTTTCAGAAAATATCAATCTCATCGCTTCTATTTTGTCGAGTCCTACTCCGTGCTCGCCTGTGATAGAGCCTCCGGCATTCACGCACAATTGCAATATCTCTTTCGAAGCGGCCTCCACTCGGCGGACCTGGTCGGGGTCGCGGCCGTCGAAGCTTATGTTGGGATGCAGGTTGCCGTCGCCCGCGTGAAATACGTTTGCGATATTGAGATTATAGCGACCGGCTATCTGGTATATCTCGTCAAGAATTTCAGGCAGGCGCGAGCGCGGGACCACCGCATCCTGTACCATCAGGTCGGCCTTAATCCTTCCCATAGCTCCGAATGCGCGCTTTCGCGCGCCCCACAATCGCATGCGCTCCTCTTCGTCTTTGGCCACTCGCACGGCCCGTGCATTGTTGCTCAGGCAAATACTTGCGGCGCGCTCTGCGGTCTCTTCAAGCCCTGCCGAAAGCCCGTCAACCTCTATAATCAGTAGCGCGGCCACGTCCGTAGGAAATCCGCCCGCAAATACCGAATCCTCTATGGCTCGTATCGTTGCGTTGTCTATCATCTCAAGCGCCGCCGCAAGAATGCCGCCCGCGATGATCTCGCTCACGGTGCGGCTCGCATCCGTGACGGTCATAAACTCGGCCAGAAGCGTCTTGACCCCTTGAGCTATGCGTGTGAGTTTCAGCGTCGCTTTCGTGACTATGCCGAACGTGCCTTCCGAGCCGACGAAGACGCCTAACAGATCGTAGCCCGGCACATCCGTTCCGCCTCCGCCCAGCGTTATCAGTTCGCCCGATGGCAGAACGACCTCGACGGCAAGTATGTGATTTACGGTCATGCCGTACTTGAGACAATGTGGGCCGCCTGAGTTCTCGGCCACGTTGCCGCCTATCGTGCAGGCCATCTGACTCGAAGGGTCGGGCGCGTAATGAAAGCCTTCAACCGAAGTCGCCTGCGAGAGGTGAATATTGATGACTCCCGGCTCTACGACGGCGAGGCGGTTTTCATAATCGATCTTCAGTATGCGATTGAGCCGCGCCATCTCTATAATGACCGCGCCACCTGTCGAGAGCGCCCCGCCGGAAATTCCCGTGCCCGCGCCGCGCGGCAAAAAGGGAATTCCTTCAGCAGCCAGTATTCGCACGGCGGCGGCCACTTCTTCTCCGCTTCCGGGAATGACTACCGCCGAAGGGATTCGCTTGTGAAGCGTCAGGGCGTCCGACTCGTAGACCAGAAGCTCGTCGCGCTCCGTGAGGACGTGCTTCGCGCCGAGCGCCGATTTGAGTTTCTCTACAACCGATGCAGGCAATGCGCTGTTTTGTTCAACTTGAGTTGACGAAGCCATTATTTAAATTTGTCAGTGGTCCGTTGTCCGGCAGCGAGTACGCTTCCGTCCGTTGTTCTATAAAGCAGAGTCCTTGAAAAACATGTACGGGCGACCACAGAGGGTCGCCCCTCACTGCTCAATAACAACCCTTCTCAAACGTCTAACACCGGACCACTGACCACCGACCACTGATTAATATTTCGGCATGGTCGGGTCGACATCGTCCGACCATCGGAGTATGCCGCCGACGAGGTTCTTCACCTTGCGATAGCCCGCCTGTTTCATGAATTCGACCGCCTGCCCGCTTCGCACCCCGCTGCGGCAATGAACTATTATTTCATCTGCGCTCGATAGCTCGTGCAATCGTTCGGGCACGGTCCTGAGCGGGATCAAACGCGAGTCGGGTATGTAGCATATAGCGTACTCTTCAGGCTCGCGCACATCGACGAGCACGAATTCGTCTCCGCGGTCGATCTTCTCTTTCAATTCTACAGGCGTGATCTCGAAGTCCGCCCCGACGCTGACTTCGGGCTGATGAGTGACGCCGCAGAATTCTTCGTAATCTATCAACTCATGAATAGTCCGGTTATCGCCGCATATAGGGCATTCGGGATTCTTGCGGAGCTTGAGTTCGCGGAACTTCATCTTCAAGGCGTCAAAGAGCATCAACCGCCCGACGAGCGAATCGCCTTTGCCCAAAATGAGCTTGACTGTTTCTATAGCCTGAATGACCCCTATCACTCCCGGCAGCACGCCGAGCACGCCCCCTTCGGCGCAGCTTGGCACGAGTCCGGGCGGCGGCGGCTCCGGGTACAGGCAGCGATAGCACGGTCCTTCTTTAGCGTGAAAGACCGTCGCCTGTCCCTCGAATCTGAATATGGAGCCGTAGACGTTGGGCTTGCCCATCAGCACGCAGGCGTCATTGACCAGATAGCGGGTCGGGAAATTGTCAGTGCCGTCGACCACTATGTCGTAAGGCGCGAACAACTCCATCGCGTTTTCCGAAGTGAGCGCCGTCTCGTAGGTGTCGACCTGCACGTAAGGGTTTATTTCGGCGACACGCTCTTTTGCCGATTGGAGTTTGGGACGACCGACGTTTGCCGTCGAATGAATGATCTGTCTCTGAAGGTTCGTGAAGTCGACGATGTCGAAATCGACGAGTCCGAGACGGCCCACGCCCGCCGCCGCAAGGTACATGACAAGCGGAGAGCCAAGCCCTCCCGCGCCTATGCACAGGACTTTGGCGGCTTTAAGTTTTTTCTGTCCCTCCATAGCCACTTCGGGCATTATCAGGTGGCGGCTGTATCGCAGCACTTCGTCGCGGTCGAGTTCCGTCGCCTCTGCCGCTTCTTCGAGGGTCGTGCTGCCCCCGGCAATAGAGGGGACTATGCTCAAAACGTCGCCGGGTTTGAGAGGGGTGACTTCCTTCTCCTGATAGCGTATATCTTCGTCATTGACGTAAATGTTGACGAAGTGGCGAAGCTGGCCCTCATCGTTATAGAGGTGCTTCTTCAGATCGGGGTATTGTTCTACGAGTGCGCCGAGCGCCTCGCTCACGGTATTTCCATCTACCGAAACGCTGTCGCTGCCCCCCGCATAACTTCTGAGCGCGGTAGGAATCAATATACTCACGGACATTTCATTCTCCTTCTAATTTTCTCTCTTACTTGCTCGCCTGCACATCTTGATTCTACATCATAATAACACCAAAATTCAGCGGGCCGCGCCGTGATACCTAAACGCTACAGGAAACGCGGCGCTGGCCGAAGCCTATGAACTCCGCTCAGGCGGCTTCGGGCCAAAGCATTTGTGAGAAGGGCTTTCAAATGCAACTCTTGGCATATCCCAGACCATTGTTGAATTTTGTTAGAAGCTTGCAGCCATAGGATTCCAATTCTGTGTAAATATCAGGGTTGGCGAAGTCTTTTGAGTTCTTCGTAATAAAGCACTTCGGTTCTTCTGTGGAACTGCTTGATAGATGCGACAGAACGGAGGCGTAGACTATTGAATCTTGAGGCGACAGGTTCCGCGTCTTTTGGAAGTCAATAGCAGCTTTAATGACTTCTCGTTCGATGGGAACCACTACTGCTTTTTCCAGAATTCTGCTTACGGCATTATCCAATCGTTCTTTTTCTTCCCCGCCGCTTTGTACAAGGGTTTTTGTGATCCCTTGAAACTCATCGAGCATTTCCACGTATGGTTTTGATCGAGAGAGTTCATTGAGTTCTCGCAAGAGTCTTTCATGCAATTCCGCTCTTTGTTTCGATCTACGCACCCAGGAATCATAAGGCTCTCCGACACTGTAGGCAGGCAATACCAGCCCTATTCTACCTTCTTCGGCAAGTTTCAGAATTTCTTCGCAACTCTCGTGCTCTTCTTGAAGGTAGGCTGATTCCAGAACGAAATTGGACTCGACGTAGACAATCATACAGTAGCTTCAGCTTTTATGTAGCCATGCCGGATGGCGTTATACAAGCCAGAATCGAAGAGCCACATTTCATCGGGTCTTGCGGTTTCTTTGGTTAGATTCGCATTAACCAATTTATTGAGCCAGGATTTAATAATCATCTGAAGGCCATACTCACTCAGCGTATCCAAATAAGAAGCGCCAATATAAGATTCCAGAACAGGTTTTGAATTTGCAGTGTAATCAGGCGGTTTTATATCAACAGCCGGACTTGTATTCTTCCATAAATAGAAGCGGTCAGGCAGAGCCAGAAGGAAATAAGGCGACTTTGGCACTACCGAATGAGCAAACAGATTTCTACGCATGTTTGCCGCCCATTCAGCAGTGGCTCCTTGCTTACTATTTACTTCCACAACAAGTTGAAGCTTGTTGTTTGGAGAATAAACTTCGATGTCAGGTCGTTGGATCATAGCGAATTTGATTATAGAGCATATCTAATCAGAATGACCATTATAAATGGCCGCTCGTTTGTCCATCTAATGAACCGGTTCAGCGGTTTAATAAGCAAGCGCGGACAAACGGCCTTTCGGCTTATACTACGGTAAGCTATCCGCGATGGACTTTCGAATACCGGCGCACAATGTTGGATACTCGTCTTGGGTGAATCGCTGTAACAGTGCAAACAACTTCTCCTTGGTCACAAATGGCTGCTGGACGCCAATAGCCTTGAGGAGTTCAAGGTACACTCGGATACTCAACCATATGATCTGCGCCTCGTCACCATAGAAATCACCTTCATCGCAGTCTTCAGGATTGAATCCTTCAAAGAAGGCATCTATGTCTGTGATGTCGCGATCCTGCCGCGGTCTCCACATTGCGAGGTGACTAAGCATTTGATCTTCTGATATATCAAACCACTCCAACTCTTTGAATCCTTCCATGTACTGCTCAGAATAATTGATGGAATTCCTGCTGCCAGAGTTAAAATAAGAATCGCTCAATATAAAGTCTGCACCGTCGATTTGTGCTAAGTCCGAAACGTAGCCCATCTGCTCAAACAGCGCCCACCATATCTGATGTGAGCCACGCACACCCCACTGCTTCTTGAGCCGCTCGATTGGCTCAACCACCCTGACTCCATTCATGCCCATATAGATCAGGGATTTATCATTAATAATGTTGATTAGAAATAGGTTGAGTATTGCTTTGATGATATAGAAGCGGCTGTAATAAGCAGTTACATGCGCCCAGGAACTGAATGGTTTTCGCTCTAAATCGAAGTAAGCCAGCATCAAGTAAAATGCCCGATAGAAGCATGCTGTGCTCCAATAGAAATGCCGCTGTAGCAGATCAGGCACCGGTTGAGGTGGAGAGGCCTTCGGATCCGTGAGACTCGGTGCTAGATTCGAAAGGGTTCCCTTGGCGAGTAGTTCACTGAACAAATCTTTGAATGAGAACCTGTGGAATTCGAACTGAAAGCTCACCATCGAATATATTTCTCGCAACCGGAAAACAGTGACCGGAAACTCGGGATCGAGTTGTGGATTTCTTTTCTTCTCGAATAAACTCATGTTGGTCATCCCCACCGCCATATCTTCTCTTTGCCATAGAACCGCAGGCAAAACATCCCGCGGCATCATGTAGCCGTCCGACTCCTAAATAAAACGACCGCCGCGTCAAATCGCTCTGAGGAAAACCATTTGCCAAAACATCCTCATGCTTTCGCACCTGCTTGCCTTGACTGGACGCCTAATCTTCGACGTGAATCTCTTCCTGCTCGAACCTCGTGTAGTCAGGTTTGTTGAACGAGTTGAGGTCCGTCGCTTTGCCGCGCTCTACGGACACGATCATGTAAGACTCGCCCGGCCAGCAGGAATGATCGAGGTCGTAGCCCGAAGGCCGGGCCGGGTGGTCAGGGTGCGAGTGGTAGTAGCCTATGATTCCAAGCCTCAGCGAACGGGCATGAGCGTCTGCGCGCCTGTACTGTTCGGGCGTTATCAGATAGCGGTTGTGCTGAGAATCCTGACGCTCGTTTTCTGCCGGGTATAGTTCGTGAAGGATGTTCGCACCGTTCTCGGTTGTACCGAGCAGAAAACCGCAGCACTCGTAAGGGTATGTCTGCTCTCCGTGTTGCCTGATTCGGTCCAGGTGCTGGCTTTTGACCTTGATCGCCAATATGTCCTCCTGATGCGCGCTTATCCCTCATCCCAGAACCGTTCGCTCAGATATTTGTCGCCGCCGTCGGGGAATACCGTAACGATGACGCCCGACTCTATAGTCCGCGCGACTTTGAGCGCGCAGGCAAGGGCCGCTCCCGCCGATATGCCTGCGAGCAAGCCTTCGCGCTTGCCGAGTTGCCGCGCGTAACTGTGCGCCTCTTCGGTGCTGATCTCAAGATTTTCATCCGCAAGCGCCGGGTCGTATATGCCGGGCACGATGGCCGTCTCCATGTGCTTCAGCCCTTCAAGCCCGTGAAAGGGCGAGTCGGGTTGAAAGGATATGGCTTTGATCTCAGGGTTCAATTCCTTCAGCCTGCGGCTCGTGCCTATGAAGGTGCCGCTTGTGCCCAAACCCGCTATGAAATGCGTTATGCGCGCGCCGGTCTGCTCCCATATCTCAAGGGCTGTGGTCTCGTAATGCGCCTGCCAGTTCGCAGGGTTGTTGTACTGATCGGAATAGAAATATAGATCGGGGTTTTCGGCGTACAGTCGACTCGCTTCGCGTATCGCTCCGTCCGAGCCTTCGAGCGGATTGGTCAATACGAGTTCAGCGCCGTAGCTGCGGAGGATGCGCTTGCGTTCCTCGCTTGCGTTTTGCGGCAGGGCCAGTTTCACACGGTAGCCGCGGGCCGCGCCTATCCAGGCGTAGGCTATCCCCGTGTTTCCCGATGTCGCATCGAGGATTATCTTATCGGGAGTCAGTCGGCCCGTGCGTTCTCCATCGACTATCATATTCAACGCGGGACGATCTTTCACGGACCCGCCGGGATTGAACCATTCGGCCTTTGCGTAAATCTCTACGCCGCCGACCTGCGCCGCGAGGTTGCGCAACCTGAGCAGTGGAGTGTTGCCCACAAGTTCCCACGCCTCGACGGGCTGTCGCGTGCGGCGGGATAGAGCTTCTTGATTGGACATGCAGGCTTTTGCGTCCATAGCGTAATGATAAAGGTTAGCGTTCCGTCGCGCCAACCTCAAAGTCAGCCCGCATCGCTCGCAGGGCTGTGCGAGTCAATCGAAGATGAAAATACTGGCTCTATGGTGTATTCTCTTTCGGTCAATAGAAGCAAGAGGCATTTCGCAGGAAGGCAAAAGTGGGGATACCTGGGTTCCTTGCTTTCACCTTTTTACTTTTACCTTGCTTTCGCATCACCCCGAACACAGGAGGAACTGCAATGAAAAAGATCATTTCGCTCATATCCCTCTTCATCGCTTTTACGGTTTTGACCAACGGCTGTTCGCACGAAGAGCCAAAGCCTGTAAATGAAACGCCGCACAAGAAAGAGGCGCACTGGAGCTATAAGGGCGTCGAAGGCCCTGAGTCATGGGGAAATCTGAAACCGGAATACGAAGCTTGCTCTATAGGCAAGAGCCAATCGCCTATCGATATAACGGATGCCTCTCCTCAAGACCTCCCTGCCATAACCTTTGACTATCGACCGTCTGCTCTCAGCGTCCTAAATAACGGCCACACTATAGAGGTCCGTTACGACGCGGGAAGCTCTATAGAAGTCGAGGGCGGAACGTATGCGCTCAAGCAGTTTCACTTTCACGGGCCGAGCGAGCACACATTGAAAAGCGCACACTCTCCTATGGAGGTACACCTGGTCCATGAGAACGATGCCATGCAATTGGCCGTAGTCGGAATCCTGATCGATAGTGGCAGCGAAAATCAGGCGCTCCTCCCCGTATGGAACAACTTGCCCAAAGAACCCGGTCAGGAGCGCAAGCCCGAAGGCGTAAAAGTCGATGCGAAAAGTTTGCTGCCGACAGAGCATCTTTATTATCGCTACGACGGCTCGCTTACGACTCCGCCCTGCTCGGAAGGGGTCAAGTGGTTCGTGCTGACGAAAGCGATTGAAATGTCCAACAAGCAGGTGGCCTCGTTCAAGGTGCTCTTCGATCACAACAACCGTCCCGTGCAACCCTTGAACGGTCGCATAATCCGCGTCGACTCTTCGCCCAACTGAATCAGCTATCAGCGATCAGTGGTTGGTGGTCAGTTTTTAGTCGTCTGCTTTGTAGCTGATATACTGCGCGCATCGCAAGGCATGAAAGTATTTCCAGAGAGGAACGCTTATGTGGAGTGCGCCGCCC
>JAKEHD010000158.1 GCA_022615215.1 Blastocatellia bacterium | reverse complement strand
ATGACGCTAATCATAGGATGCTCTTCACAACATTCCCTTGCAATTCTGCCAGCGTCTGTGGCTGATGTTGTCATGGGATGAAATTGATTAAAACTATCATAGACGACCCCCTGATGATAACTACTTGTTGCCCGTGTATAAGACGCTACATAGCTGGATGCTTTGTTTTCGCCAGATGATTGCCCAACTTCAACACTACTCTTCGGCTCTAAGAAGTCGGAATTCCCTAATAGAATCCTTGCAAAATTTTCTATTTCTAATGGATCAATGTTCATTCTTCCTCGCCCCTCTCCTGGCTTTTTAAATAAACCTCCCTGTACTTTTGGAGATTCCTCCCTAATGCGTTAAAAAATTTAAACGCTTCATTAGGAGTGAGTACGATTCGAGCAACACAATACGCATTAATCGATTTGACCTGCTCAAGTTCCTTTTGGTCAATAATGGCGGGAGGATCAGTTTGAAAAAAGGAAATTATAAATTCATCCTGTGAATGCTGTATAAATACATTATTTGCAAAAACCAACCCAAAGCCCGGAGGTATAACGAAATTTAGAGGACGCTCTATAACATTAGGCTCAAGTTCATCTATTTCCCGCTCGGTCTCTTTCGCATTATCATTGTCTTTGCCTGCCATAGTGTCCTCCGCAAACATTATGTCACGCGGGGCGCTATAATACTACATACAGTCGGGCGAATCAATAATATTCCCGTTGGATCAAGTATATTATGGTCAATATTTGCCTGATCCTGTGCCCACCCCTCATTGAAAGCCATCAAGGGGCGACCACAGAGGGTCGCCCGTACATGACTTATCTATTACTCCCCGCTTCGGGTTTCCCTGAATGCGCATCCACGTTCAAAACATGCACGAGGAAGCCCCAGCGGTCACTGATCTCTTCTATGGTCTTCGAGGTGGGCTTGCCTGCCCCGTGCCCGGCTTTCGTCTCTATGCGAATGATGACCGGAGCATCCCCCTTATGCGCCGCCTGCAATGCGGCTGCGAATTTGAAGCTGTGACCGGGCACCACGCGGTCGTCGTGATCGGCGGTCGTGACCATTGTCGGGGGATAAGAGGTTCCCGACTTCAGGTTGTGCAGAGGCGAGTATGCGTAAAGCGCCTTGAACTCATCAGGATTATCCGACGAGCCGTAATCGGAAACCCATGCCCAGCCGATTGTGAACTTCTGAAAGCGCAGCATGTCCATCACCCCTACGGCAGGCAGGGCCGCGCCGAAAAGCTCGGGGCGCTGAGTTATAGCCGCCCCGACCAGGAGCCCGCCGTTGCTGCCGCCCCCGATGGCGAGCTTGGATGTAGAAGTATATTTGTTTTCGATCAACCATTCGGCCGCCGATATGAAGTCGTCGAATACGTTCTGCTTTCTGAGCTTCATTCCCGCCTGATGCCACTCTTCGCCGTATTCGCCGCCGCCCCGCAAATTAGGCATCGCATATACGCCTCCCATCTCCATCCAAACGAGGTTCCCTATCGAAAATGAGGGCGTGAGCGATATGTTGAACCCTCCGTATCCGTAGAGATATGTCGGGTTGTCGCCGTCGAGTTTCAGCCCTTTTTTGTGAGTGATGAACATAGGCACGCGGGTGCCGTCCTTGCTCTTGTAGAAGACCTGTTTGGTTTCATAGTCTTCGGGGTTGAAAGCGACTTTCGGCTGGCGAAACAGCGTGCTCTTGCCTGTGGCCACATCATAACGGTATATGGTCGGCGGGACGGTAAAACTCGTGAACGAGTAGAAGGTCTCTCTGTCCTTTCGCTTGCCGCCGAATCCTCCGGCGCTTCCTATGCCGGGAAGCGCGACCTCGCGCTCAAGCTTTCCGTCGAGGCGATGGACCTTCACCTGTGTGCGCGCGTCCTTGAGATATAAGATTATAAACCTGTCATTGACGACGCTGACGCCCTGAAGGGTTTCGGCCTGTTGAGGAATCAGTTCCTTCCAGTTCTTGCGGCCCGGTTCTCTGGTATCTATGGCTATGACGCGGCTGCGAGGGGCGCTGAGGTCTGTCTGAAACCAGAAGACCGGCCCGTCGTTGCCTATGAAATTGTAAGAGGCGTCGAAATCGTCGAGCAGTTTTATGACCTCCGAGTTTTTCGCCTGAAGATCTTTGTAATAGACGCGGTTCTTCTGTTCGGTGCCCTGCCAGACGGAGATTATCAGAAAGCGGCCGTCTTCGGTCACGTTGCCGCCGAAGCCAAGTTCCTTCCGGTCGGGCCGTTCGTATATGAGCGCGTCTTCGGATTGAGATGTGCCGATGCGGTGATAGTAGAGCTTTTGATAGTAGTTAGCGCCCGACATCTTCTGCCCCTCTTTAGGTTCGTCGTAGCGGCTGTAGAAGAAGCCCTTGCCGTCGCGCGTCCACGAAGCGCCTGAGAACTTGACCCACTTTATGTTATCGGCGAGGTCTTTGCCCGTCTCCACATCGCGCACCTTCCACTCGGTCCAATCGGAGCCGGATGCGGCCAGGCCATAAGCCATAAGCTTTCCGTCATCTGTGATCGAAAGCCCCGCAAGCGCAACCGTGCCGTCCGATGAGAGGGTGTTCGGGTCGAGCAAAACTTTGGGATTGCCGTCGAGCGATGTCACGGTGTAGAGGACGCTCTGATTTTGCAGCCCGTCGTTTTTAAAATAGAAGTAACGCCCCCCCTGTTTGAAAGGCGTTCCATACTTTTCGTAATTCCACAATTTCGTGAGGCGCTCTTTTATGCGCGGGCGGGCGGGTATGCGGTCCAGATAAGCGAAGGTCACTTTGTTCTGGGCTTCGACCCATGCTCTGGTCTCAGCCGAATCCGCATCTTCGAGCCAGCGATAAGGGTCCGCCACTTTCGTTCCATGATAATCGTCGTACTGTTCCAGCTTTTTCGTGACGGGGTAAACGAGTTTTTCGCCCGCGTTTTGTGAAGCGCGAGGCTGAGAGCTTTGCGCCGCAGCCTGTGCGTTATAAACAAAAGAAGCGGCCAGCAATGTGACCGCCAGAGCAAGGGCATTCAATCTCTTAAATGAAAACATAGTTACTCCTTTTTACATCTCGCCCGCGCCGGGCTTGCGCTAATCACGAGGCACGGGCAAGAAGAAAGAAAGCTTTATCGAATTCGTCCGATTACTCTGGACCCTTCGATACGAAACAGGCCCAGGTTGATTAGTCTAAACCGAATCCCTTCTGTTTATCAACATCGACCGGCTTTGCCTGGCATTCGCGGGTGATCGAACCGGATACGATCTATATTATCTCCAAAAATCCCGCGCCCGGCTATCTGCGTCTGCCCGGCAACTACCCCATTTTGTCACGCCGTGTTATAAAGGCGTAGAGGCTCAAAGAACTTGTCTTTCAACCGAGACGTATTGCATTCGCGTAAACCAGGTGGAGGAGAGAAATGCGAACAAGTAATAATCTGAGGTTTCTCGCGGTCCTTACTATCACCGGGCTGCTCGTCTCTACAAGCGCCTATACTTATCAAACTCCTGCTTTCTCGCGCGAGCCATGGATTGAGGACTATCAGGCCTTGAAGCGATATTTGCAGGAAGGCTACGCAAACCTTGAGTGGATGCAACAGCACAGAAAGATCGATCTTGCGGCGCTTGATGCAAAGACCCGACAATCGCTCTCGGAAGCGAAGACCGATGAAGAAGCTAAACGCGCCTTGAAACAGTTTTTGGAGACGTTCCGAGACGGGCACCTGGGATTGCGCGAGGCTTCGGGGCCTGATACGACCGAATCGAATGATCCTCTTGTCTTCAACAGTGACACTCCCGGACGAGAGGTCTGTCGTTCACTCGGATACAGATTCCGGCTCCGCAATTATTCCATCCCTATCGATAAAGACTCAGGGTTTCGTACAGTCAGCACGGGCAGGGATGCTTTTACCACAGGGATACTTTCACTCGACAACGGCAAAAAATACGGCGCGCTCAGGATACCCCTCTTTTCTCCGACGGGCTACTGGCTGAACTGCGAAGAGGGTTGGGAGGAGTACCGCAAGCGTCTTACAGGCGCGTGCGGGCCGGAGTGCCAGTGGCAATTCAGACTCTTTACGGCCGACCGACTCTCAGCGATGCTGGCCGAACAGGTAAAGGCGCTGCAAAGCATGAAAGTGGATGGGTTGATAGTCGACATAGGCGGGAACGGCGGCGGCACCGAATGGGTCGACCCTATAGCGAGGATACTTTCCGAAAAGCGATTGCGAGCGCCGAGGGTGGGCAGGATACGCCATCCTCATTCGGTCAGGGCGATAGAGCGCAACATCGCGCTTGTGGAAAAAGACCTCGCCAGAAAAGACCTCACGCCCCGACAAACGGATATATTGACCGAGGCGAAGAAGAAATTGCATCGGCTCGCATCCGAAGTCGGCTCTCCATGCGACAAGTCGAAGATATGGACATTGGCCGCCCGAACGACAGGGTGTTCGATGATGAACTCGACGCCGATTTTTTCAACCGGAGTGTTCGATTACGCGCGCCCCGGCGAATTCGAAGGGCTTCTCTCGAAATTCGTTCTATTCGGCTCAAGCCAGTACGCTTATGAAGAAGGCGCATTCAAAGGCCCGCTCATCATCATCGTAGACCGGAGCACGGCGTCGGCTTCGGAATACTTCGCCGCTATGTTTCAGGACGATGAAGCCGCGATCATCGCAGGAGAGCCGACGCGCGGCGTCGGTTGCGGCTATACGAACGGCGGACTCAGTCTCACGCTACCAAACAGCAGGATGCGCGTTGCGATGCCCGATTGCGCCCGTTATCGCAGGGACGACACGAACGAGATCGAAGGCGTGCATCCCGACCTGCTGATATGGGATGAAAAAGATGATAAGCCCGCGCGGGCGGCAAAATTTCTCAAGGCGATTCGAGGACTGAAATAACGACTGCGCATTTCGGCCGAAGTCGCTGCCAAAAAGATTCCGTCGGCTTTTCCGCCTGAGTAATCCATTACGGCGGCGTGCGCCAGGTGTCAGTAGCCCGACCATAAGGGAGGGCTTGGGAATTGCTTGTTCAGCCCTCCAATGAGTCGGGCTAGTGACACGTGTTCTTCCCGTGCGGTTTGATTTAGAATCACTCGGAATCGAAACACCAACAACCGGAGGCATACTTCATGAAAAACGTGCTTGCGGCATTGATGCCGCGCCCCGGAGCGCCCGTCGAGTTGCGAGAGATACCGGAACCCGACCTCGAACAGGATTCTGCTCTGCTCGATGTAGAGTTGAGCGAGGTCTGCGGCACGGATGTTTACCTGCAACAGGGTCGGCTTGCAGGAGTTCCTTATCCCATCATCCCCGGCCATGTCTCCGTTGGAAGACTCGGCAAAATTCGAGGCCGTCTGCTCGACGTGGAAGGCAGGCTCTTTGCCGAGGGAGAGCGCGTGACATTCCTCGACGTTCACAGAACTTGCAACGCCTGCTGGCATTGCCTCGTGGCGAAGGCGACCACGCGATGCCCGCACAGAAAGGTCTACGGCATCACTTATGGAATAGAGGACGGGCTGACAGGCGGTTGGGCGGAGAAAATCTATATCAAGCCCGGCACGCGATGCATAAGATTGGACGGAGCCGAAACGGAAAAGTTCATGGCAGGCGGATGCTCTCTGCCGACGGCTCTGCACGCAGTAGAGCGCGCTCAAATAGCGATAGGCGATGCTGTGCTCGTGCTTGGCAGCGGTCCCGTAGGGTTTTCAGCGATAATCCTCGCGCTGATGAGCGGCGCGCTCAGGGTACTCGTAATCGGAGCGCCCGATCATAGACTTGAAATCGCTCGCGCAGCAGGGGCGGCGGCCACTTTGAATTTCGAAAGCGAGACCGAACCGGGCCGCGAGCAATGGGTACGCGACCACACGGGCGGGCGCGGAGCGGATGTCACGATAGAAGCTACGGGTGCGCCTGCCGCCGTAACGCAGGCCATGCGCTACACGCGCGATGCGGGGCGGGTGGTCATAGTGGGTCAGTACACAGATCACGGCGATGCAGTATTCAATCCTCACCTCGACCTGAACAAAAAACATCTCGACGTGCGCGGCTGCTGGGGGTCGGACTTTTCGCATTTCTATCGCGGGGCGCTCATCATGTCCGACCCCGCTCGCTCAGCGCCCTGGTCTGCAATCACGCTCAAGCGTTACAACCTCAGGCAGGCAAACGAGGCGCTCAATGACGTGGCATCAGGCGGGTCTGTGAAGGCTTTGATCGATCCGAATGGCGAAGGCTGACCGCGCTCTCTTCTCGATAAAAAAGAGCAGATGCAACTCTTTTGCCGAGGTCACGGCAGCCGGAGTCTACCGCTACAAAAGCCTTTTCACTGATTGAATTTGCTTGCTCGATCGTGATACATCATGCTTGTAATAAGCGTTCGTTTGCCGGCGTTTTTTTCGCGCCGGTATGAAGGCGATAGGCGTCATGAAGAATCAAGTCCATATAACTGGCGATCTGACCTTTGCCGATTTGGAGGCAGGTCGAGTTTCCAAGAAGGAGTGACATAATGGGTACGGCAAAAGAAGAAGTCGAATCTCTGTTGAATAAACTGCCTGACAATTGCTCTCTGGAAGACATTCAGTATCACTTGTATGTGATCGAAAAAGTTCACAACGGCCTGGAGGTAGCTGATTCTCAGGGAACGATCTCACAAGAGGAAGCAGAAGAACGGTTAGGCAAATGGCTTATAGAATAAAATGGTCTCCGAAGGCTGCCGAGGATGTTGAAGCCCTTGCAAGCTATATTTCGCAAGATTCTCCTGTTTACGCAGCAGCAGTAGTGAAAAAGATACTCGACATCACCCGGAATCTGAGCTATTTCCCTTTCGCCGGAAGAGTTGTGCCGGAGTTTGAAGAAGATAGAATTCGAGAGCAGTTTGCATACAGCTATCGGGTAATCTACCGCATCGAGGGGGAAACCGTGACGATAGCGGCAGTAATACATGGCAAGCGGTTATTGGAAAAAGATATACAGCCGTAAGAGAGCCGCATCTGACAAACACAGGCAGAGGGGGTCGCGTGCGAGTCTCACATGTTTTCCCGATCGTCACACGCGGCCCTGAGGATGTGAAGCATCGGGGTCTCTACTTCTTCGACAGTCAAGCTGTGATAAGATGACAGCTATGAACACAGCAACTGACATTCAAGTTATCTCTCGCTCGCCGGAGGTGATGAGCGGCGCTCCTGTCTTTGCGGGGACGCGCGTTCCGGCGCAGACCATAATCGATTATCTGGCGGGCGGTCATACACTCGAAGATTTTCTGGACGATTTTCCGACCGTGACCCGTGAGCAGGCGCTTGAATTATTGGCGCGTCTGAAAGAGATGCTGAAGGAGTTTTAAAATTATGAAGGCAATACTTCTGAGATTCGTCGTCGCGGTACTGACATTTATTATCGGTCTTGTGCTGGCCAAACTTGCCGCTCTATTCGGCCTGGATGACGGGAATGCCAAAAAGGTCTGGGCCAGCCCGAACGCTGCCTTCGAAGTTCGTTTGACCGCAAACCTGGAAACCGGAGAATACCGCTTTCAGTCTACGACAAGAGACTCAAATAGCCGGCAGGATTTCCTGATCTTCCAACTCGACGATTACGCCTTTATCTCTCAAGAGCAGGCCGGCTTTGCCGAGGATTCGAAACGAATATTTACGGATACAGGAAAACCAGCGAAGGCAGTGGATTAGCTATTGCAAGCGGGCGGCGCGCTTGCAGGCGCACGGTAAGAGGCCATCTATGGCTCTGCCCTTTATACTCGTCGCAACACTACAACACGAACGAAGCCGTTTTCTTAAAATCAAAAAAACAGGAGAAAAACCATGACCGCACTGACCCAATCGGAAGCCTGGAAAGCTCTTGAAGCGCATCACAAAGATATAGCCTCAAAACACATGCGCGATATGTTCGCCCAAGACCCTGATAGATTCGAGAAGTTCTCTCTTCGCTTCGAAGACCTGCTGCTCGATTACTCGAAGAACCGCATCACTGAAGATACTATCGAGTTGCTCTTGAACCTGGCTCGTCAGGCCAGTCTCGAAGACTGGACCGCGAGGATGTTCAGCGGCGAAAAGATCAATATCACAGAAGACCGCGCCGTCCTCCACATAGCCCTTCGCAACCGCTCTAACCAGCCAATACTCGTCGACGGCAAAGACGTTATGCCCGATGTCAACGCAGTGCTCGCGCACATGAGAGAATTCACCGAAGCCATTCGCAGCGGCGAGTGGACCGGACACACCGGTAAAGCCATAAGCGATGTCGTAAATATCGGCATAGGAGGCTCGGACCTCGGACCCGTCATGGCCACCGAAGCCTTGAAGCCCTACGGCAAACCCGGTCTCCGCGTGTACTTCGTCTCAAACGTCGACGGCACTCACATAGTCGAAACTCTCAAGCAACTCGATCCCGAAACCACGCTCTTCATAGTCGCATCCAAAACCTTCACTACGCAGGAGACACTCACAAACGCTCAATCGGCCAGGGATTGGTTTCTGAAATCAGGCGCGGACCAGGCCGCTATAGCAAAACATTTCGTGGCCCTCTCGACCAATGCCGCAGAGGTGTCGAAATTCGGAATAGACACGAAGAACATGTTCGAGTTCTGGGACTGGGTAGGGGGCCGCTATTCGCTCTGGTCCGCGATAGGTCTGCCCATCGCCACCTATATAGGCATGGACGATTTCGAAGAGTTGCTCGCGGGCGCTCACGCCATGGATGAGCACTTTCGCACGACACCGTTTGAAAAGAATCTGCCCGTCACACTCGGACTATTAGGCGTGTGGTACAACAACTTCTTCGGCGCTCAGACCCATGCCATACTCCCCTACGACCAGTACATGCATCGCTTCCCGGCCTACTTTCAACAGGGCGACATGGAGAGCAACGGCAAGAGCATATCGCGCGAAGGCCGTGCGGTCGAAACCTCAACGGGACCGGTGATATGGGGCGAGCCGGGCACTAACGGTCAGCACGCTTTCTATCAATTGATACATCAGGGCACGAAGCTCATCCCCGCCGATTTTCTCGTGCCCATAGAGACGCACAATCCCACAGGCGAGCATCACCCGATTCTGCTCTCGAACTTTTTCGCTCAGACCGAAGCCCTTATGAAGGGCAAGACCGAAACGGAAGTGAGGGCCGAACTCACCGCATCGGGACTCGGCGGCGAGGCGCTCGAACGTCTCGTCCCGCATAAACTCTTTGCAGGCAACAAGCCGACCAACTCCATAATGTTCAAGAAGCTCACTCCGCGCACGCTCGGCTCGCTCATCGCGCTCTACGAGCACAAGATTTTCGTTCAGGGAGTGATATGGAACATCAACTCATTCGATCAATGGGGCGTCGAACTCGGCAAGCAACTAGCGAAAGCGATATTGCCGGAATTGAAGACCGAGGGAGAAGTGACCTCGCACGATGCATCGACCAACGGCCTGATAAATCACTATAAGGCGAACCGCTGACCTTGTCGCCGCGCCGCAGTGAAGTCGCAATCTCGCTTAATAAGGAATCAGCCGGTTGTCAAATCATCGGCTGATTCCTTTTAAGCGAACCTTATGAGATTGGTACACTCCCCCGATGATAGGAGCGGAGTTCAGAGTTCAACCTTCAGGTTGCCGGCGCTCGAATCAAGCAAGCTAAAGCTTGTACTCTGAACTTCATCTCTGTCCCGATCTTGTGTGGTTCGATTTAACCTCTTCTTGGCAATAGTTTTTTCAGCCTCGTCTCTCACAAATAAAGTATCTCTTGCGATATTTCTTTTAGATTTGAAATTCCAGGTAGACCCGCTACAATGCTCTTTTGCTTTGGCAGGACCGGAGCCAACAGGCGGAGGCGATCACGATGCATGCACAACGGCTCAATCTGATGCTGGATTCCGTCGGCCGACTGACGCGGCGCGGCGCTATGTCTCATGCCATCAACCTGCTCACAAAGCTCCGCCCTGTAGACATCGCTCTTATACTCGGCCGGCTTCCACAGCATGACCGCGAGCCTCTTTTCGATTCGCTCGTGCGCCACGACCTCGGCATGGCGGCCGAGGCTCTCTCCGAACTTGAAACCCACCTGGCAGTGGAGTTGCTGACGACCCTCAGCATCGAGGAGGTCTCGCGGCTGCTTCAGGAACTCCCGTCCGACGATGCAGCACTGCTCGTGGCCGAGCTTCCCGAAGAGTTGCGCGAAGAACTGCTCAACTCCATGAAGGTCGAACACCTCACCGAAGTTCAGGAGTTGTTGGGATTCGCCGATGAAACAGCCGGGCGAATCATGACGCCCGATTACTTCGCCCTCGAAGAGGATGTGACCATATCGGAAGCCATCACGGCCCTTCAGCGAAGGTCCGAAGAGTTCGAGATGGCCTTCTATCTTTACGTCATAGATTCGCGCAATCACCTGCTCGGAGTCGTGAGCCTGAGACAGTTGCTCCTCAATCCCCCTTCGACCCCTCTGCGCAAGATAATGATAGGCGATGTCATAAAAGTGACCACGAGCACCGACCAGGAAGAGGTCGCGCGCATAGTGGCCACTTACAATCTGCTGGCCGTTCCCGTCGTCGATGAAGAGAGCAAGCTCGCAGGCATAATCACCGTCGATGACGTGATCGACGTAATGCGGGAAGAGGCGACCGAAGATATATACGCGCTCGCGGGCGTCGACGCGGATGACCGCGCGCACGGCTCTCCCCTGAATTCGGCGCGGCGGCGTCTGCTCTGGCTTATGCTGTCGCTCGGCGCGGCGCTCATCGCTGTATTCATAGTCCAGTTCTACTTCGATACGATCAAGCAGGCGCTTGAGCTTGCCGTTTTGATCCCGGTGGTTGCGGCCATGGGCAGCAACGCGGCCACTCAGACTATGACGGTCGTCGTTCGCGGCATAGGACTGGGCGAAGTGAGTTGGGGCGCAAGCCGTCGAGTCGTTATAAAAGAGTCGCTCGTGGGTTTGATAAACGGCTTTCTGGTAGGGCTTGTTGCATGCGGCATCATCTCCATATTTTTCGGCTGGAGGTTCGGCACCGTGCTCGGAATGACTATGGTGCTCAGCCTCTTCGTTGCCGGGGCGATAGGGACTCTGGTTCCCGTGTTTCTGAAACGGCTTCAGGCCGACCCCGCGTCCGCCTCGTCCGTATTCGTGGTGACTTTTACAAACATTATAACCTTCTTCTTTTATCTCGGCATTGCCACGCTTATGCTCAAGTATTATGATCTTTAGAGCGGAGACCGAAGTGTTCAATCAAAGGGACGAAGACGAGTATTACGAGGAAGAGCGGTTTTTTTCCTGGTATCGCATCAAAACCGTGATGATCGGCTCTGTCGCCGTCATCATCATAGGGTCTCTGCTCGTGAGTCTTTACACGCAATCTCAATACGGCGGCACGCCTTTCGACAGTCTGTTCGGAAAAACCGATAAGAGTAAAAAGGACGAGGGAAAGCTCGCCTACGACAAACAGACGAAAATCTTCATAGGCATAATACGCGGCGAAGGGCACTCCCGGACATACAGAAAACAGGTCTATTACATAGAGAGGAACGCCGGGCAGTTGTACGAATATCCCAAAGATATGATCGAGGTGCGCGAGCCGGGACAGAAATGATCTTTGCCGGCAGCTTGCGCGGGGACGAGATAGTTTGTCACTCATCACCGCGCCGCTTTGGAATCGCGCGAGGGAAAATAATCGATGCCGGAACAAGGCCCATTCAATCGAGTGGTAATCATAGTCCTCGACAGCGCAGGAATAGGCGAGATGCCTGATGCGGCGGATTATGGAGATGCAGGGGCTGACACGCTCGGCCACACGCTCGGCTCGCGCGAGGTCAGAATTCCGAACCTGCGCGACATGGGGCTGGCCAATATCAGGCGGCTGCCAATCGAACCTGTAGAAAATCCTGCGGGCGCGTTCGGCCGCGCGGCCCTCCGCTCGCGCGGCAAAGACACCACTACGGGCCACTGGGAGATGGGCGGCATAATCACAAGCAACCCCTTCCCTACATACCCCGACGGGTTTCCGCCACGAGTGATCGAACCTTTCGAGCGAGAGATCGGACGCCGAGTGCTCGGCAATCACCCTGCATCAGGGACAGAGATCATAAAGGAACTCGGCGAAGAGCACATGCGAACGGGCCGCCCCATCGTCTACACTTCTGCGGACAGCGTTTTTCAGATCGCCGCTCACGAGCAGGTGGTTCCTCTCGAAGAACTCTACGGCTGGTGTGAAATCGCGCGCCGCCGGCTTACGGGCCAGGACACGGTGGGCCGCGTAATCGCGAGACCTTTCACGGGAGAGCCGGGCAGCTTTCGCCGAACCGAAGCGCGCAAGGATTACGCCATAGACCCGCCTGAGCAGACATTGCTGGACCTTATGAAGTCTGAGGGGCTGGCCGTTTCAGCCGTCGGCAAAATCGGCTCGATATTCTGTCATCGCGGCACGACCCAAGAGCTTCAGGCGGGAAACAATGATGCGGCGCTCGATCAGACTCTACGCGCATTGAAAGAGACAGGACGCGGGCTGATCTTCACAAATCTGGTCGATTTTGACATGCTGTATGGACATCGCAACGATGTCGAAGGCTATGCGCGGGCGCTGGAGCGATTCGACGCGCGGCTGCCTGAGATACAGGAAGCGATGCGCGATGACGACTTGCTTTTAATCAGCGCAGATCACGGATGCGACCCGGCCGATGAGTCCACGGATCACACGCGCGAATACGTGCCCGTTCTGGCCTGGGGCCGCCGCGCGCGGCCGGGCGTGGACCTCGGCACAAGGTCTTCGCTGGCCGATATAGGGCAGACCGTCGCGGAAAACTTCGGCCTTGAAATTCAGGCGGGGCGCAGTTTCTTGAAGGATATTTCCTGAAGGCAAGCATCAGCCGGGTAAGAGGTCGGAACCGGTTTGACTGGCCCTCGAACCGGCGAACTCGAAAAAGGAAGACTTTTTTCCTCAAAAGGAAGACTTTTTTCCT
>JAKEHD010000795.1 GCA_022615215.1 Blastocatellia bacterium | reverse complement strand
GGCGGCGCTTTGGATTGATCTGTCTTTCATTATCGTAACGAATCCAAAGCGGCGTCCGGGCCGCCGCACTCCAAATTGCTCCATATCACCATTCCTGCGCTACTTCATACTCGTCGTAGACGCGTACTTTGTCCGTCTTAAATCCATAAATCGTCTTCACCTGTGCAGCAGAGGCAGTGCGTTCAAACCACGCAGCCGAGCACCACGTGTACTGGTTCGCCACCTGCACCAGCCCGTGTTTGACCGGATTTTGATGCACGTAGTTCAAACGGGCGAGATAGGATTTTTCGTAGCTCAGTAAAGTCTCCCAGAAGTCGTGCCACACCTGCCGGCCTGGAGTGGAGTCGAGCCGGTTAACCCATTTGGCGGTCTTCTCGTGGAGAAGCCCAAGCATCTCGGACAGGCTCTCGGCATCTTCTTCACCTTGCGGTGAATGTGCAACAAAATGGTAATGGTTTGAGAAGACCGCCCAGGCTTCGAGTTGCCAGCCGAAATCGCGTGTAACGGTGAGGAGTCCTCTATGCAATACGTTCAATCGTTCCCGGCAACGAAAGTGATGTTGCTTGAGGTATGTGCCAGCCGTGACGAAGTAAACGCCGCTATGGGAGAGCCTGTGCAATGGCGCATGGGGCCAGGGCACCTTTTGGAGTGCGTCGCCAGCGGCGGCGCTTTGGCTGTGCGTACCTTTCATCGTCATGCGAATCTCTGGCGGTAGCCTCTCTTCTTTTCACTATCGTAACGAATCCAAAGCGGCGTCCGGGCCGCCGCGCTCCAAATTATACCCTATATCAGTAGAAATCTGCTTATGATGCAAAGCGGGTCGGCAATTTGGGAGATGCCTCAGATCTGCGACCCGGTCGCGAATGATCACTCAACGACGACCGGATACTCTGAAAGCATTTTGGACCCATCTTTTTCCTGCCCGTAAAGCTTCAGCCGATACTCGCCCTTGCCGAGTAATTCCCGATTCAGACGTATGACGAAATTACCCTGACCATCGCGCTTGAGCTTCGCGCTTCGCCACAAGCGTCTCCCGCTCCGGTCCACTAACTCGATCAAATATCCCGTCGCGTCCGTCTGCCCTTCGCCGCTCAGAATCAACACGATGCTTTGCGCCGCAGGTGAGACTTTTATTCGATTCATTCCTTCTTCGCTGCCCGACCGACGGATGAACTCGCGCGAGAAGATGTCGAATATAGGCGCGTTCACTTCCGGCTCGCGCAGGCGCGCAATCTCAGTCTGAAGATCATCCCGCAAAGCATCCTCACGCTCCTGCAATCGGCGGTTCTCGCGTTCGAGTTCGTCTGCTCGCTGCGCGTTCTGCTCAAGCGTCGAGGTCCGCTCCTGTAACTGACGGTTCTCACGCTCTAAATTCTCCAACTGCGTCGTCGAGTCTTTCTCCTGAGCGCGCAAGCGGTCGGCGAGCTCTTGATTCTCCTGCCTGAGCAAGATCGCCCACAAGAGCGCGAGTCCCGCTACAAGTAAGAGGCTTGCCGCAAGGGCCAGCGCCGCTCTCGAAGAAAAGAGACGGGTGACAGGCCGCTCTTTGCGAGCACCGGGCAAGGGTTGCCGCTCATCTTCTATTCGTCGTAAGAATGTTTTCCACTGCCGCCTGACCTCAAGGTCGTCTATGCTCTCTGCATCTTCGGGGACAGGACCGAAAAAGTCGCTGATGTTTTCAAGCGCCGCGAGGCACTCGCCGCATACGACTATGTGCGATTGCACTTCCTTATGGCGAGACTCTTCAAGCCATCCCCGCTGATAATCTATCAACTCCTCCTGGGCAGGGTGATCATCGGACGCAGATTCAAAAGGAAGACTTTTTTCCTCAAACTCCGCGCCTATCGCCTCCATATAAGTCCGAAACTCTTTATCCAAAATCGATCTCCTAAACCGTAAATGTTCAGAATAGGAAAGGGATTTCACCACGGAGGCACCGCAGACACGGAGAAAAACCAAGAAAGAAATCTTTATCTCGGTGCCTCCGTGTCTCCGTGGTGAGTTTTTTTGCCTGTCTGAACATACACCCTGAACCATCGTCCGTCGTCTCGGCGAACAGAATCTCTTCAGCGCCCCGCGATGTTTCAAATCTCCAATTCGCCGAACAGGTGTCGGAGCTTTTCGCCGAGCGTCTTGCGGGCCTGATGCAGATGTGCCTTGACCGTGCCTGTTGATATTCCCAAAGCGTCGGCGATCTCTTGATGAGAGAGGTCTCTCACCACTCTGAGATAAGCGCAGCGGCGCATCTGTTCGGGCAATTCCTGCAACGCCTCGCGGAGTTTTTCCTTCTTCTCTTTTTCGAGCACCGCTTCCACCGGATCAGTCCGCCCGGCGACGACCCACGAACCGGCCTGTTGCAGAGTGGGCGAATGGCCCGCCTCTTCTTCGAGCGGGACTTCCGTCGCCGCCCGCTTTTTGGCCTGCCTGCGATCCATCTCGTCGCGGTAGACGTTCAGAGCGATGCTGTAGAGCCAGGGTTCGAACCTGTTTTCCTGCGAAAGACCACTCAACCCCTTATAGACGGAAAAAAAGGTCTCCTGGGTTAGGTCGCGCGAATCTTCCTGCGAAATATCTTTGCGGCGGAAGAAGAAATATATCTGTCGATAGTACCGCTCATAGAGCAAGCGGAACGCCTCTTCGCCCTGACGCTCTTTGAAATCCCTGACAATCTCTTCAATTGTAGCTTGCGGCCCGTTCACGCGCGAATTATAACGCCAGCTATCAGCCATCAGCCATCAGCTATCAGCCGTCAGGGGGCAGCCGTCAGCCATCAGCTATCAGCCGTCAGTCTTCAGATCATATTCTGATAGCTGATAGCTGAAGACTGATAGCTGATTTTTCAGTCGCCGCCTAAACCCTTTCCCTCGCTTCCCGTCTTAACTCAGTTGAAAAGAAAAGGCCGCCCCTCGCAGGGATAATCCAGTATAGCCTCGGAGGGCTTGAGGCGTTGCGCCTTCACCATTTTGATAAGGAGATAATCGAGATGAGAAATATACGAGTCGCTTTTCTGAGCATGTTAGTTATCGGTCTGCTGATGAACCTTCCGGCGATGAATCATGTAAGCGCCGCTGCCGCCCCTCAAACCGGCGCGGAGGTGAATTCGATTGCTGCAACCGAGAACAATCAACTTATAGGCTTCGACATAACCAAACCCGAAGAGATACTCAGCACCGTCGACATAACAGGGCTGCAAGAGGGAGAGAAGATCAACTCGCTGATGATAGGCCCCGACGCTGTGCTGAATCCGCCGCCCGGCCCGACGGTGCTCCTTGCCGTGACCAATCAGGGCCGCTTCTACACGATCAACACCGAGACGGGGCAGGCGCTCAGGTTCGGGAACCTACAGTTGTTCATAGGCGAAGACTTCGACGCAGTCTTGCTGCCGGCATCTCCTGCTGCCGCGAGCAACGGTCTTTTCACGAAAACCGATTCCACAAAAGTTCTGGCAGCCACCGAAGAAGAAGCTATCGAAGTGGACATGGACAAATCGGAAGTGTGCAGCGGCCTTTTTGTTTATGGGGAGGGTGATGAGAATTTCGGGAAGCAACCTTGTATCGTTGATATACAAACTATTAATGTAGTTGACGACCAAGATGATGGAAGTGAAACATTATTTTCTCCTACGGTTTTCGGATTTGATAAGAACCAGTGTGTGATCGTAGAAATTCTCAGGGTAGATAAAGTGACCGGCATTGCAGAGATACAGACGCTCGAAGATATCTCCTCCAAGTATGAAGACGGGACGCTTACCAGTAAGGAGGGAAGCAAATATTATGACTATATTCCTTTTGCTACGGTGTCTTCTGGCCCGCCTTCTACCCTGAAGAGTTATGTGTCGGAGCCACTGGACTTTGGTGGGCTTGGGCCCTTCGGTGGAAAGAGGCCGAACAAACTCGACAGTATAAAGAATGAAGATGAGAACATTGAAAAGCTAATGGTGATCTTAGGCGATAAGGTCGGCACCATCGGATCAATCACCACCGATTCGCCGATTCGCGCTGTGACTACTACGCGGGTGGTTCCTCCCGATTACGTCCTCGCTACCGATGAACGAACCATAACTCTAAAAAGAGGCGAGAAGATCAAGTTAGACATAAACATTCTTCGCCTGGAGGGATTCACAGGCAATATCACCGTCAATCGCCCCGACGCGCTGCCCAACAAGGTAAAGATCAAACCCGCTTCGGCCTCGACAACAGGCGACAGTGTCAAGTTCAAGAAGATCAAGATCAAAGGCTCCGCCCAGCCCGGCACATACCCGCTTGAGTTTACAGCCACAGACGAAACGGGCCGCGTGCGCAAAGTAACCGTCAACCTGGTGATCGAGTGAGCATTTGGAGTGGAGGCGACGGGGGCGCAGCTAAGGCGCGGGCGCTTCGCAAGAAATTGAATTGAAAGCAATAAGGGAAAGCGGCGTCCGGGCCGCACTCCAAAAGAATGCCGCATCCGCCTTCAATTCGCGCGCTCTTCATGTAGAATAGACAAGCTACGGAGAACGTGATGGTAAGAGATCATCTACAAACTCGTCGCAGAGACCCTGAGTCAAGGCGGCTGGCGCTTGCCGTGATCCTGATCTTTTTAATCTCGATTTCAATCCTTCCTCCCTCGCCCGGTCTTGCCTCCGCTCCGCTTCAGGATGTTCAGCCTCTCCATACGGGCGCGGCAATAGAGAGAAAACTTGGCCGTGGCGACTCTCACTCATACCTCATAAAGCTCGATTC